>JAWVFZ010000210.1:0-5796 GCA_033855555.1 Solirubrobacteraceae bacterium | reverse complement strand
TGGACCCGTGGGACTGCTTCGGGATCAGCCAGGTCTTCGCGTATGCCGACGAAGTCGCTGCGTACGCGCCCCATCCGTCCTGACGGGTGGCGCGGCCGCCGTCGCCGGGCTTGAGCGCTTCTCCCCCCGACTGGACGAATATATGAGGTTCGATGGACTACCAAACGGTGGACTTCGCTCCATCCGTTGGGTTACGGTCGCCGCGCGGAACGCCTTGCGTCTCAGGACATGGACTGTCCTTCCGCGACACCAGTCATGGAAGCCCATACCCAGGTCCAGAGCCAAGCCTTGCCCGTTGCCGCAGGGCTTTCTGCTCTCCGTTCGGACCGACCGCTCCTCGGTTCGGCCTCCTCTGCGCAACTAGAGCGCGAGACGCTGCGGCGCGATCGGATCTTCCGTCGCGCGCTGGCCGTCGCCGACCTCGCCGCAGGGTTCCTGGCCGCCACGTTCGCGATCACGCAGCTCGGGCCTGACGGGCTGCACCCGGGCGCGGTGCTCGTGGGCCCGCTCGTCCTCGTCGCCGCCAAGGCCATCGGGCTCTACGACCGTGACGAGTTGCTGATCCGCAAGACGACCGTGGAAGAGCTGCCAAAGCTGTTCCAGCTCTCGGTTCTGTACATGCTGATCTTCTGGCTGGGCGACCAGCTGCTCATCCACGGTCCGCTCGGCAAGGACCAGGCGGCCGGGCTCGGCGGACTCTTCCTCGTGTCGTCGTTCCTGCTCCGCCGGGAAGCCCGCAAGCTCGCGGGCCGCTTGACCGTCCCCGAGCGAGTGCTGTTCGTCGGCGACGAGCGGTCCTACCGCCGGCTGAACGCCACGTTCCAGCGCCACCGGATGCCGGCGCAGCTGTCAGGGCGCATGAGCATCGAAGAGACGATGCCGGTCCACCTCGACGCGACCGGCACGGACATCGGACTCGATGGGCTGATCGCAGACGCGGGCGCGCACCGTGTCGTCATCGGGCCCCACCAGCTCTCGCCGCAGATGACCTTCGAGCTGGTGCAGGCCATCCGGCGGGCTGGGGCGAAGGTGTCGCTGCTTCCGGACATGCTCGAGGTGGCCGGCTCCAACGTCGAGTTCGACGACCTCTTCGGCACGACCGTCCTCGGCGTGCGCGACGTTCGGCTCAGCCGCTCTTCGCACTTCCTCAAGCGCGCGTTGGACCTGGTCGGCGCCGGCCTCCTGACGCTGGCCGTCGCTCCCGTGATGGTGCTGATCGCGCTTTGGATCAAGCTCGACACGCCAGGGCCGGTCTTCTTTCGCCAGACCCGCGTCGGGCGCGACGGCAAGGCGTTCCGGATCTTCAAGTTCCGCACGATGTGCGAGGACGCCGAGGCCAAGAAGGACGAGCTGCGGATCCTCAACGAGGCCGGCGACCTGTTCAAGCTGGCCGCCGATCCCCGCGTGACGCCGGTCGGACGCATCCTGCGCAAGACGTCGCTCGATGAGCTGCCGCAGCTGATCAACGTGCTGCTCGGGCAGATGTCGCTGGTCGGGCCGCGTCCATTGGTCGTTGACGAGGACACGAAGATCACCGGCTCGCATCGCGGGCGGCTGCGCCTGACGCCGGGCATGACCGGCGCCTGGCAGATCCTCGGGTCCTCTCGCGTGCCGATGGAGGAGATGGTCAAGCTCGATCACCTCTACGTCTCGAGCTGGACGCTGTGGAGCGATGTCCAGATCCTGCTGCGCACGATCCCCTACGTCGTCTCGCGGCGCGGACAGTGAGCGCTCTCGCCCTCGCCCCCGCGCCCGACCGCGTCGATCCGCACGCCGCGGACCTGGGCACCGTCTCGCTCGCCCACGACTACCTCAACCAGCGCGGCGGCGCCGAGCGTGTTGCGCTCGAGCTCTCGCAGATGTGGCCCGACGCCTCGCTGTACACCTCGCTCTACCGCCCGGAGAGCACCTACCCGGGCTTCCGCGACGTCGACGTGCACGCGAGCTTCGTCGACGGCTTCCCGGTCGACCGCGGGTTCCGCAACCTGTTTCCCCTGTATCCCGCGGCCTTCCGCAAGCTCGGGCCGGTCGGCGGCGACGTCCTGATCTCCAGCTCCAGCGGCTGGGCCCACATGCTGCGCGCCGAACCGGGCACGTTCCACGTCGTCTACTGCCACAACCCGGCGCGCTGGCTCTACGGCGAGGCGTACATGGGGGCGACGAGCTGGAAGCAGCGGGCGATCGGGCCTGCGCTCGAGCACCTCCGCCGCCTGGATCGCACGGCGGCGCATCGCGCGGATCTCTACATCGCCAACTCGCAGGCGACGCGCCGGCGCATCAAGCAGACCTACGGGCTCGACGCACCGGTCGTCCCCCCGCCGGTCGACGTCGACCGCTTCCGCCCGCGCCCGCGCGGCGAGCGGCTCTTGGTCGTGTCGCGGCTGCTCCCCTACAAGCGCGTCGACGTCGTCGTCGACGCCGCGTCGCGCGCCGGCATCGGGCTCGACGTCGTCGGGGACGGGCCGTGCTTCGACGAGCTGCGGGCGAGCGCCGGGCCGACGGTCACCTTCCACGGCCGGGTCGACGACCTCGCCGTGAGCGAGCTGATGGAGAGCTGCTCGGCCCTCTGCCTCCCCGGCGCCGAGGACTTCGGGATGACGCCCGTCGAGGCGCACGCCGCCGGCAAGCCCGTGATCGCCTTCGCCCAGGGCGGTGCGCTCGAGACGGTGGACGAGGGCTTCAACGGCGCCTTCTTCTATGAGCACAAGCCCAACGCGTTCCTCGAGGCCTACGAGCGGCTCGAGGAGCTCAGGAGCTCGCCGCAGGAGATCGCCCTGGTCGCTCGGCGCTTCAGCCGCTCCGCCTTCCGCGTGCGCCTGCTGATGGCGATCCAGAGCGCCATCCCTGCACGCCGATAGTCTCGCGTCGCGCGCGCCTCGATAGCCTCCCGCGCGCATGAATCGCGTCCTCGTCACAGGCGGAGCTGGCACGATCGGCGCCGCCGTCGTGCGCCGGCTGCTGCGCGATCCCGCGTTCGAGGTGCGGGTGTCCGACCAGCGCCCGGCGCCGGATTGGATGCGCGAGGGCTGCGAGGTCCACACCGGCGACCTGCGCGACCTCGAGCAGGCGCGCCAGGCGACGCAGGGTTGCTCGCACGTGATCCACCTCGCGGCGATCGTGGGCGGGATCGCGAACTTCCACAAGCTCCCGCACACGCTGACCGAGGTCAACAACGCGCTCTACAACGCGGTGATCCGCGCGGCGCTGGACCACGGCGTGGAGCGGTTCGTCTACGTCTCGAGCTCGATGGTCTTCGAGCGCGCGACGGAGTACCCCACGACCGAGGACCACATCTGGGCGACGCCGATCCCCCGCTCGGCCTACGGCTTCTCGAAGCTGACCGGCGAGGTCTACGTGCGCGCGGCCGACGAGGAGCACGGCTTCCCGTACACGATCTGCCGGCCCTTCAACGCCTACGGCCCGGGCGAGATGCCCGAGGACGAGCCGGGTATCGCGCACGCCGTGCCGGACCTCATCCGCAAGGTGCTGTCGGGCCAGAAGCCGCTGCAGATCTTCGGCGACGGCACGCAGACGCGCACGCTCACCCACATCGACGACATCGCCGACGGGATCGTCACGGCGATGGCCTCCCCCAAGGGGCTACGCGAGGACTTCAACATCTCGGCCTCCGACGAGCGCACGGTCGCCGAGATCGCGCGAATCATCTGGGAGGCGTGCGGCGAGGACCCCGATGCCTTCGCGCTCGAGCACCTGCCGAGCTTCCCGGTCGACGTGGTGCGCCGCTGGCCCAGCGTCGAGAAGGCCAAGCGCCTGCTGGGCTGGGAGGCCCAGATCGACATCCGCACCGGCATCGGGCAGACGGTCGACTGGCTGCGCGGGCACGTCGAAGCGCCCGCGCAGCAGCAGTAGTCAGACGGCTAGAGCCCGCTCGCGCCGCGCGCAAGCAGGACCCGGCGCGCGGCCGAGTCCTTGGCGTTGAGCACCGAGTTGCCCATGAAGCGAGCTTTGACGCGCAGGCGCTTGCCGGCCATGGTCTTGTCCTTGAACGTCACGCTGCTCGAGTACGTGCAGTCCTTCTTGACGCTCTTCGACTTGGAGCTGATGACCTTCGTGCCGAGCAGGAACTGGACGCGGACCTTGCCCTTGCAGCCCTTGGTCTTGTCGACGTCGGGCGTGCAGTAGGTCGTGTCGGTGGCGCCCGCGGGGCAATCGCCCTTCGGCAGGACGACCTTGCCCTTGGTCGTGTACGTCCACGGGTACTTGTGGGCGACCAGCGGGCTCGTCTTGCGCGTGACCTGCTTGGGCGCGACCTTGCCGGAGCTCTGCCCCACGGCAGGCACAGCGACGAAGGCAAGCACGGCAACGCCGCCGAGCAGGCTGAGGGACTTCTTCAAGGCAGACACTCCTTGTCCGGGGAACAGTCCCTCTTCTATACGGAGTGACGTGACGCAGGCTGACGCCCGGATCAGCTCGTGTAGCCGACCTTGGACCAGTCGACCGCCTCGCCGGCGTACCAGTTGATCCGGCTCACGTTGCTCCGCGTGCTCACCTGGAAGCCGGGCTGCGCGATCCACAGCCACGGGGCGTCGTTCGCGATGATCTCGACGCAGCGCTTGTGCTCCTGGACCCGCTGGTCCCAGGTGAGGTTGGAGCGCCCGGCCTTGGCCAGACACGCGTCGGCCTCGGCGCTCTTGTATCCGCCCCAGTTGTTGGAGCTCTTGGACTGGTAGAAGACCCCCAGCGCGTAGGCGGGGTCCGGCGAATCGGCCCCGCCCTCGTAGAAGAACATCGGCCGCTTGCCGCTGAACAGCGCGTCCGGGTACGTGGAGGGCGGGAGCGCCTCGAGCTCGAGCGTCACCCCGACGTCCTTGAAGGCACTCCGCAGCTGAGCGCTGACAGGCGCTCCGAGCGGGTCCGCGGTGTTGTACGCGAGCGTCGTCGTGAACCCGTGCCGATGGCCGGCCTCCCGCAGCAGCTGCCGTGCTCGCTCGGGGTCGTAGGTGTACGGGTGCAGGGAAGGGTCGAACCCGGCGGCGTGGTCGGAGAGCGGGCCGGCGGCCGGCCCGGCGAACCCTCGGTAGACCTTGTCGACGATCTGGCGATAGGGCGTCGCGTATGACAGGGCCTGTCTGACGCGGACGTCGTCAAGCGGCGGGTACTTCGGGTTCATGGGGCACTGCGCGATGACATAGCCCTGGAAGTTCCACAGGCGCAGGTCATCGCTGCTCTGCACCCGTTCCATCTCGGTGGGCGACAGGAACTGGGCGACCTGCGCATCTCCGGTCGTCAGCGCGGCGAGCCGGTCGGACGACGCCGGCACCTCTCTGAACGTGATCTGGTCGAGCTTGGGAGGGAAGGGATGCTCCTTGTGGGCCACCCACACGACATGGCGCCCAGGGCTGAGGTCGTCGAGCTTGAACGGGCCAAAGCCCGCGTCGTGGTTCTTCAGCCAGCGCTTCGCCCAGGGATCGCTGGAGGTCGCATGGCTCTTGGCCAGCTTGGAGTCGACGATCGCACGCCAGAACGTGCTCATCGTCAGAAGCAGGTCCGGGCCCGGCTGCGCCAGCTCGATGCGGACCGTGTGCTTGTCCACGACCTTCACGTCCTCCGGCCGCTCGATCTTCGAGAGGACGTTGTAGAAGGCGGTGATGCCCTGAAGCGCGAAGCTCCGCTCGAACGTCCACTTCACGTCCGCGGCGGTGAACTCGGTTTCCGCGTGGCTTGGCCAGCCCTTCCGCAGCGAGAAGGTGTAGGTCCTCCCGCCGTTGGTGACCTCCCAGCCCTCGGCCATGCGCGGCTCGGTGATGTCCTCGAAGTTCCCGGCCTGCCAGGCGA
>JAWVFZ010000209.1:0-22456 GCA_033855555.1 Solirubrobacteraceae bacterium | reverse complement strand
GGCAGCGGCGAGCATGTGCGTAGTCATGGGCGGAGTGCGCTGCAGCAAGCGCCCGTTTCGAGTGAGCCCGGCGGTAGCTCCGGCCGCCGGCATAGGAAGGTACAAAGCCAATGACTCTTCGCAAACTCGTGGGTGTCGTGCCGGTCGTCGCCGCACTGGCGCTCGCCGGGCCCGTCGCAGGCGCGAGCGCCCAGTCGCCCGGCTCGACGATTCCGTGCTACCCCTACCCCGCGTTCTGCGGCCCCAACGGACAGCCGTGGTTCGCGCCCCTCCCGTCCCCGTTCCAGATCGCGCCGCTCACCGGGCCCACTTTCGGCCCGGGGCCCGTCCAGCTCCCGACCCCGGTCACCTTCGGCCCGGGGCCCGTTCAGATTCCGTAGGTCACGACGCTCGTGGTGGTCGGACCGCCCGGCTCTCGGTAGCGGGCGGTCACGATCACCTTCGCGTCGCGGGAGCGCAATGCGGCGCGGCCGGCGCCCGACGTCGGCAGCGCGAATGACACCGCGCGGTCGGGCTCGACGTGGATGAGCCGATCCGCCAGGCCGGTGCTCACCCGTCTCCCGCCACGATGGTGCTGAACGCTCGCGTGGATGCGCACGTAGCCGCTGCGATTGAGGGTGACGGCGCCGCGCAGCTTGCCGCCGTGGCGCAGCCGCGATCGCCGCGTGGTGACGACAAGCCTCATCGAGGGCTTGGGCCGTGGCGGGAACGTTGCGCGGTTGCCGGCGGAGCGTTGCCCGAGTGTCGGGTCGCCGGTCATCAGCGCCGCGGCGTCGGCGTCGTCCAGTCGCCTGAGCATGTCGGCGACCCAGGCGACCTGCCGCGCAGCGAGTTGCTCGTCGAGCTTCTCCATGTCCGAACTGCGCGCGTCGTTGACGAGGTAGTAGGGGCCGGCTATCAGGCCGACCTGGGGGATCCCGTTGCTCTGGAACGCGCCGCCGACGCCGAACTGGGCCGGCGGCCGCATCAGCGCGGTGCGCGGCAGCTTCGACGCGATCGTCGCCTCGCGGGCGAGATCGAACATCGGCCCCTGCGTCGTCCACGCGAACATCGTCTCGGGGTCGCCGGTGGCGTGGTAGCCGCGATCGGCCGTGTCGAGCCACTCGGTGGCGCCGAGGTGCTCGACCGTAATTGCTGCGACGGCGCTGCGCATGATGTCGCCGTGCTTCTCGATGATGCCGTCCAGTTGCGGCATGCCCACCGCCATGTGCCCAGGCCAGAGCGTGAAGACGAGCGAGCGCTTCAGCGCGTCCGCGCGTCCGAGCGACCCGAAGTGGCGCGCGAGATGCACCAGCGCCACGCCGCCGTTCTCCTCCACGAACCCCTCGCCGTCGGTGTGCGTGTTGAGGATCAGCGCCTCGTCATTTCCGGCAGTACCCGGCAGGTAGCCCAGCAGCGACGGGCTCGCCCCCTTGCGGCGAGTCGCCGTGAGCGTCAGCCGCGCCGACGGCCGCTGCGAAGCGGCGCTGCGCAGCAGCGTGCCGGTGTCGCGATCGACCCACAGCGCCGGGGTGTCATGGAAGTCCGTGTTGAAGGGCATGTAGCCCCCCTCGATCGCGGGAGCCGATGCATCGAGGCAGAACACCACGCCGGCGGCGCCCAGCGAGCCGAACAGCGACGGCGGCGGTGCGTTGAGCGCCGGCAGCAGCGCCGCCCGCTTGAAGTCGCCGGTCAGCCAGTCGGCGACCGTGTGCCCGTCCCACTGCAGGTAGGTCGCCAGCGGGCCGACCAGGGCGCCCAGCGCCAGCGGCACTGGCAGCGGCAGGTCGACCAGGACGATCGCGCCCGATAGGTCGCCGAGGGTCCCGCTCAGACCCTGCGCCCAGCTCGCCACCTGCGCGGGATACGCGGCGATCGCCGCGCTGAGGCCTTCGGGACCGGTGTTCAGTGCCGGCACCGGCGCGACACCCGCATAGACGAGCTCCCCGGTCACCCCCTCGGGGCCGGTCTCCTGCGTGCGCGGGTGGTAGCCGCTGACCTTCACCGGGCCTTTCGCAGCGCCGTCCAGCAACTCGAGTCCGTAGTCCCCGGCCTCCCAGATCGTCAGCGGCCACTCCTCCCGCGGGTACATGACGACACCGGCTGCGATCAGCTCCCGCTCGAGCCAGTCGATGAAGCGGTTGTGCGAGGCGGTGCCGGTGTAGCGCGGGCCGAAGTCGACCATCCGCTGGAAATCCGCCCGCACCTGGGCCGGCGACGGCAGCGGCGTCACCTTGTGCTTCGCCGCGACGGCGGCGGTGAGGCCGGACGGCCCGGCCAGTCCTCCGGTCAGGGCCGCGACGCCCGTCCCCGCGCTGCGGCGCAGGAACGCACGGCGATCGAGGTCAGCGTCCATCGCCGCCGATCAACCCCTGCCGCGCCGCGCGAGCGACGACCTCTGCGCGGCTGCGGGCATCCAGTGCGCGCATGAGCTTGCTGACGCGGTCCTTGACCGTGCTTGGGCTGAGATGCACCCGCTCTCCGATCTCCCGGTTGGAACAGCCTTGGGCGAGCAGCTCGGCGATCGCCAGGTCCTGGGCATCCAGCCCGAGCTTCTCGGCGGACGCCCGGATCAGCGAATCCTCGACGTCTCGCAGCGCTCGCTCGGTACCCGCAGGATCGGCGGGCGCGCCGAGCGTCAGCTCCGCAATGCGCCGATACAGGTCCATCGCCACGCGCGTCTGGCCCTCGATCAAGGCGATGCGCTCGGACTTCTCGACCACCTGCGCCTGCAACGCCTTCAATGCGCTGATGTCCCGCCCCACCCCCTGGCGACCGATCAGCTCCCCGTCGTCGCCGTGGAGATTGCCGGCCCGCACCTCGATGTCGACCACCTGCCGATCGCCGCGGACGACCTGGACCTCGAAGAACGGCGTCGATTCCGTCCCCTCCAGGCCCCGTGCGAAATGGTCCCTGGCCAGCGCCGCCGAGTGTCGCGTCAGCACCGTCGTGAAATGACGCCCCAGCAGCTCGTCCGTCTCGAACCCGAGCAGCTGCAGCCCCGCCGAATTGAGATACGTGAAGCGTCCCTCGAGGTCCAGCGTGTAGATCATGTCGCCGATCCGCTCGACGATCTCGCGGTAGTCCGGCTCGCGCGCCCCCACGCGAAAACCGTAGTCCACACCCTCAGCGGCCGCGCCATCTCCGTCCAGCATCCCGTCACGCGCTCAGGCGGGCAACCCCCGGTCGGCGGGTGTCGCCACCCGACCGGGTGGGGACATCGCTTTCGCCGCTCGCCGGCCGCGCTCACCGTATGGGGCGCATGCATCCCCCGCAATCCGGATGCATCCGACCGCGCGGCCACTGGCAGGCCGCGTGGTCGCCGGCGGCTGCGCCGTCCAAGCTGGTCCATGACCGCACACGACTGGAAACGACGTTGTCGAACCAGAGGCCCCGAAGCGAAGCTCCGTCCAGCGGTCGCGACGCTGGGCGCCCGGTCTACGTGCTCACCGTCGATGACCACGTGGAGTTCCGTGATGTGGCGCGGGACGTCATCGATGCGACCTGGGGCTTCGAGTCGTGCGCGGATGCAACGTGCGGCGAGGACGCGCTGGTCGCCGTCGACCAGTGTCATCCGGACCTGGTGCTGCTCGATGTGCGGATGCCCGGGATCGGCGGGATCGAGACCGCGCGCCGCATCAGCGCCGCACACCCGGAAGTGCTCGTGGTGCTGGTGTCGGTCGCCGAGGCCACGGACCTGCCGGCGACCGTGCAGCAGTCCGGCGCCGCGGCGCTCGTTCGCAAGCACGACATCAGGCCGGACACGCTGCGCGCGCTGTGGATCGCGCACGGCGCAGGCGAGTGAGCATCGGCGTCCCGCGTGACACATCCCGACGAAGGGTCGTGTCGCAGACGCCCGCCTGACGTGCACGCACCGTGGCTCGCCGGCCCGGACAGGGCGATCATCGTGGCAAGAGATTTTCGTTCGTCCAGCAGATCGGAGGAAACCATGGACACCCCGCTTTCCCAGGACCCGATGAGCGCCGGGTGGGTGTTGGCCTGCGGCACCATCATCGTCGGCGCCACGCTGAAGCTCGCCGCCGACCGCATCGCCAAGAGCCCGATGGCCATGGCACCCAAGCGCCCTTCCCTCGTGACCACGATGATCGCGGGCGTCCTCCTCAGGAACGCCGTAGGCCGGCTCGGGAACGACGCGTTGGGACACCCGCCAGATCGGCCGCAGTAGCGCCAGCGCCCCCGCGATTTGTGGTGTGTGCGCACTGTCGCACTCGGCCACGCGGCGGGACGCTGTTCACCGTTTAGTGCAACCAGCGAGGCAAGGAGTTGGACATGTCGATGCTCGACGAGGGCGTACAGGCAACAGGTACCCGGGCCGGGTCGGCCGGTCGGGTGGGAGCAGCCGAGCCACGCGGCGCGGGCTGGGTGATGTTCGCCGGGATGATGCTGATGCTCGTCGGCATCCTGAACGTGATCTATGGCATTGCCGCGATCGGCAATTCGGGTTTCTTCGTCAACAACACCAAGTACATCCTCAGCGATCTGAACACCTGGGGTTGGGTCATGTTGATCCTCGGCGCCATACAGCTGGTGGGGGCCTTCTCGGTCTGGAGCGGCAAGTTGTTCGGGGTGTGGGTTGGCATCACCGTGGCTGGGCTCAACGCCATCGGCGCGCTGCTGTCGATCCCGGCCTATCCGTTCTGGTCGCTGGCCGTCTTCACCATCGACATCCTGGTCATCTACGGGCTCGCCGTCTACGGCGGGCAGCACCGGGCGCTGTGAGCGCGTAGGGCGCGCACGGTCATGACCACCGGAAACGACGTTCAGGAAATGGCGAGGTCCTGGTGGATCCCCGTGGTGATCGGCGGCTTGTCGCTCCTCGCCGGGGTCTTCTTGATCGCCTACCCCGACATCTCCCTGACCGCCTTGGCGATCGTCGCCGGCATCGACTTGCTCGTGATCGGCGCCGTCGCCGTCGGCACGACGCTCGCCGACGACGACGGGACCGATCAGACGCTCGGATTGCTGCTCGGGATCCTCACCGCCGTGGCCGGCCTCGTCGTGATCCGCCGGCCCGGCGACACGGTGCTGGTGCTGGTGCTCGCGATCGGGATCTGGTTGGTGCTCGACGGGCTCCTCGACCTCGCCCGCGCGCTCTTCGCTCCCTCCGGGCAGCGTCTGTCGCCCGTGGCGCGTGGCCTGGTCGGCATCACGCTCGGAATCCTGATCCTGAGCCTCCCGCACGAGAGCGTCGCGACCGTCGCGATCCTGGTCGGAATCGGGTTCGTGCTGCGCGGCCTGTTCACGATCGGCGCCGGCATTCTGTTGCGCGGCGCCGGACAGCAAACGCCCGGGGCGCCGGCGGCCTCGAAGGCCACAGCGCGTCCCCTGATCCGTCACTGAGCCGTCGAGCGTGCCCGTGCTGGTGCTGACACCCCGGCGGCCTGGGGTGCGTGTCTCATTGTGCCGCCGGGGGCTGGAAGGCAATCGTTGGAGAACAGCCGCAGATCGCGGCAGACGACCGAAAGGAACCGCACCATGTCGAATCTGGTGGCCATTGCATACGACGATGTCGACACTGCCCAGCGGATGCTCGGCACAATCGGCGACCTCGTGAAGCAGCACACGCTAAGCGTCGACGACGCCGTGATCGTGGAGCACCAGCAGGACGGCAAGATCAAGCTGCGCCAGCCGTCGATGACGGGCGTGGGCGCCGCGAGCGGCGCGCTCTGGGGTGGGCTGATCGGGATGCTCTTCCTCGCGCCGGTGGTGGGCATGGCGATCGGCGCAGCGGCCGGGGCGGCCGGCGGCGCGGCAAGCGACTACGGGGTCGACGACAAGTTCATGAAGGACCTCGGTGAGAAGCTCGAGCCCGGCGGGGCGGCCGTGATCGTCCTGGTCAAGGACGCAACGCCGGACAAGGTGCTGCCCGAGATCTCCCAGTACGGCGGACAGGTGATCCAGAGCTCGCTTTCGCACGACCAGGAGGAGTCGCTGCAGACGGCGCTCGACTCCCGCGCCGCGGTGGCGTCCTAGCTGATCCGCAACCGACGCGTAAAGCTCGCGCCCAGACGCGTGTGGCCGCCGTTCAGGAGACCGGACAGCGGCTGTCGGAACGCGCTCGGCGCGAGCGCCAGGACCACCCCTCGATCGACGCCGTCTTCGAGATGGCCGATCGCGACGCCGAGGTCGGCGGGGGCATCATGGCGGGAGCGCTCGCCTACCGGCTCTTCATCTGGCTGCTGCCGGCGGCGCTCGTCGCGATTGCCGGCCTGGGGTACGCGGCGGCTGCGGCGTCGGTCGACCCGAAGGATGCCGCGCAGTCGCTCGGCCTGGCCGGCATCGTCTCGAGCTCCGTCGCCGGCTCGGCGCAGAGCTCATCGCGCGCGTACGCCCTGCTCGTAGGCCTCCCGATCCTGCTGGTGGCGACGCGCAGCTTCCTGCGCACGCTGATCATCGCCCACCGGCTGGTGTGGACCGATGCGCGCACTGCCGCGACGAAGCCCACCGTCGTTGCCACGGTCCGCCTCTTGGTGGCGATCGTGGGATTCGCTGTGATCTCCACACTGACCGCCACTCTGAGGCACGCGTCGGTGGTTGGCGGCACGATCGCGCTGCTGGTGCTCGTCATCCCGTACTCCGCGCTGTGGCTGCTGGTTTCCGTTCACCTCCCCCACCGCGATGCGCCGTGGCAGAACCTGGTGCCCGGGGCGCTGGTTCTCGGCATCGGCCTCGAGGCGATGCAGGCCGCCACGACCTACTTCATCGGCCCGAGCGCCGAGAGCAAGCAGGGGACCTACGGCTCGCTGGGGGTCGCTGCTGCGCTGCTGCTCGGGCTCTTCTTCATCAGCCGCATCCTCGTGGCCACCGCTGTCGTGAACGCGACGCTGTGGGACCGGCGCGCGCGCCGCCGTGAGGGTCGTCGCATTCGCCGTCTGAAAGCTCCCGCGCCAGGGGTAGGACAGCGGCAGTGAGCGTCGTGATCCGCACCGTCCTCGCCGAGGACAGCTACATCGTGCGCGAAGGCATCCAGGAGATCCTCGCGATGCAGCAGGACATCGCGGTCATCGCGACCTCCTACGACCTCGACTCGCTGCTGATGGCCATCGATACCGAGGACCCTGATGTGGTCGTCACGGACATCCGCATGCCACCGACGCACACCGATGAGGGTCTCCGCGCCGCAGCGAGCTTGCGCCAGTCTCATCCGCGCTGCGGCGTCGTCGTGCTCAGCCAGTACGCAGAGCCGGGATACGCGCTCGCGCTGCTGGCGGACGGTTCAGACGGGCGCGCCTACCTCCTCAAGGAGCGCGTCCACGATCGCCTGCACCTGACCTCGGCGATCAAGGCGGTCGCCAGCGGCGGGTCCGTGATCGACCCGAAGGTCGTCGAGCAGCTCGTGACAGCCAAGGCGATCGCCGAGCGCTCGCCGCTCGCTGAGCTCACACCGCGCGAGCATGAGGTCCTGTCGCTGATCGCCCAGGGTATGAGCAACATCGCGATCGCGGACTCGCTCGTGCTCAGCAAACGTGCCGTCGAGAAGCACATCAACGCGATCTTCCTGAAGCTGGATCTGGCTCACGCCGACGACGTGAGCAAGCGCGTCAAGGCCACCCTGCTGTTCCTCGCCGGCCCGAGGTAGTCGTCAAGCGGGCAGCGGGTCGCATCGAGCGATGCTGCCCCTGACGATCGTCCCGCGCCCCGGGGCAGAGGAGATGTCGAGTCTGCCGCCGACAGCGGCCATCCGGTCTCGCATGTTGTCCAGTCCCGCGCCGGGCCGGGATCGATCCGCATCGAATCCCGGGCCGTCGTCGCGGATCTCGAAGCGAAGCGGACCGGGCGCGAGCGTGATCGCGACATTCCGAGCGCCCGTCGCGTGCTTGCTGACGTTCTGCAGCGCCTCGAGGCAGCAGAAGTAGATGGCCGCCTCGACATCGGCAGCGTAACGCGGCAAATCTGGTGCGACGACCGTGGCGCGAAACGCAGCGTGGCCGGCAACGGAACGCAGCGCCTCGGCAGGCCCTCCATCGTCGAGCAGATGGGGATAGACGCCGCGGGCAAGCGAGCGAATCTCGTCGATGATGGCAACCACATCGTCGCCCAGCGTCTGGAGCACCTCGCTGTCCAGCCCACCTTGGCGATCCACGGTCTCGCGGGCCAATTCGAGCTTGATGCGGAGTCGAACAAGCCGTTGTTGAGCTCCGTCGTGAAGATCGCGCTCGATGCGCCTGCGCTCGGTGTCGGCCGCCGATTGGATGCGCGCCCGCGATTCGCGCAGCTCGCGACGTGATGCCTCGAGCGCCTCGCTCAACCGCCGATTGGTCCGCGCCACCCCTTCGGGGCGGGATGGCTCGACGGAATCGTGACGATCGACGCCGTTCGAGTCGTGGCGGTGGGAAGCGACGGAGCGGTGGGGCACAGGAGCGGATTCTGCTTGTGGGACTGCCGTGCAGCGTCTGTGCAAGGCCTCGATTGTAGCGAGGCGGTCCGGGGGGCCCGCACGTCGGACCGCGGGGTGCCGGCCACCGTTCGACAGGCAGGCACACGCCGTTGTGAGGCCGCCATGGCGCTGGGAGCGTCCTCGGCAGCGGATTGCTCGACCGATGACCCCGACTCCCCCCGCCACCCCATCACCCTCGGCTTCGCGGCGTCAGACGCCGGGGCGCCGCTGGGCCGTGCGCGCGGCGCTGGCCGCGGGGACGATCCTGGCCATCCTGTCGATCTTCGCCGTCTTCGCCAACCGGCAGGTCCTCAACGCGGGCAACTGGGCCGACAGGAGCGACGCGCTGCTCGAGAACCAGGCCGTCCGGACGCAGGTCTCCGCCAACCTCGTCGACCAGGTCTA
Source organism: Solirubrobacteraceae bacterium (assembly GCA_033855555.1). Lineage (GTDB taxonomy): Bacteria > Actinomycetota > Thermoleophilia > Solirubrobacterales > Solirubrobacteraceae > AC-49. Next base: position 13,674 of record JAWVFZ010000209.1, on the reverse strand, counting down.
CGCGAACGTCGACGTCTCAGGCGAGGTCGCGAGCGCGCTGCCGCCCCGGCTCAAGCCACTCGCCGGCCCGGCTGCGAACGGGCTGCGCGAGCTGGCCGAGCAGAGGATGGTCCACCTGCTCGACCGTCCGCGCATCCAGCAGGCGTGGAAGGAGGCCAACCGCCTCGCCGCCCAGCAGTTCATCAACATCGCAGAGGGCAACTCGGGCGCCATCACTGCATCGGGCAACGACGTGATTCTCGACCTGCGCCCGATTCTGCTCGAGCTGGTCAACCGACTCGGGCTGCCGCCGTCGCTCGCCCAGAAGATTCCGGCGACGGCGGGGCGGATCAAGATCATGTCGTCCAACCAGGTCGGCACGCTCCAGGACGGCGCGTCGGCACTGAAGGGCCTCGCGCTCGTGCTGCCCCTGCTCGCCGTCGCCCTGCTCGCTCTCGCGGTCTACCTCGCCCGCGGCCGGCGCCGGCGCACCCTCCTCTTCGCGGGCATCGACCTCGTGGTCGCCGGTGCGGTCGTACTGATCACGCGCAATCTGCTCGGCAGCGCCGTGGTCGACAGCCTCGCCAAGACCGCGGCCGTCAAGCCGGCGACCGAAGCGGTTTGGTCCATCGGGACCGGGATGGTCCGAGACGTGGCGCAGGCCACGATCATCATCGGCATCCCCGTGATCTTGGCGGCCTGGCTGGCGGGATCGACGCGCCCGGCCGTCGCCTTCCGCCGGACGGCGGCGCCCTGGCTGCGCGACCGACCCGGCGTCACCTACGGGGTGGCCGGGACACTCGTGCTCCTCGTGGTGCTTTGGGGTCCGATCCCCGCGACCCGGATGGCCCTCCCGGTGCTGATCATGATCGGCCTCGTGATCCTCGGCGTGCAGGCGTTGCGCCGGCAGACCGCCGAGGAGTTCCCCGAGGCCACAGCCGACGCCACACGCGCCGCCCTGCAGGGCGCCGCCGACCGCGCCAAGATCGTCTTCGGCGCGCGGCGCGCTGACGTGCCGGACGCGACCGAGCACGGGCGCCTCGAGCAGCTCGAGCGCCTGGCGCACCTCCACGACACGGGCGCTCTCGACGACGACGAGTTCGCCGCCGAGAAGTCCGTGGTCCTGGCAAACGGAGCGCCCACGTAACCGGGTGCTAGCGAACGCCGGCCGCCGCCGCATTGTGCGTCGGGCCGAGCATCGCGCCGATGATCCACAGGATCGGGATGAAGATCCCGACGAAGAACAGGACGTAGTGGCCCTTGCTCAGCGTCGCAAGGCCGAGCGCAAAGAACAGCGTCAGATACACGACGCCGAGCAGAATCCAGAGAAGCATGTGAGCCTCCTTCCGGGGGTGTTGCACCAGTCTGTAGCGACGCCGCGGGGCCGAAAAGGTGGCCCACACCAGAGGGGCTGTGTGCGCCCATGCGTGTCGGCCGCGCGAAACACGCTTGCGTGTGCCCTTGTGATCCCGGGCACAGGTGATGATCCTTGGCCAAGGCCCCCCGGGTCTCGTTTATGGCCGCGACCTCTGCCCCCCTCCGCTCAGCCCCGCAGCCGCATCGGTCGGTTGCCGAGCGCGTTGCGCGCGGCAAGGCGGCGCGGGCCGAGGTGCCGCGCTCCAGTCACGCGACGTTCGAGCCGTCGCCGACTCGCGGCGATCCGATCGAGCTGCTCGAGCGGCAGGCGCAGACGCGTGTGCCGGAGCTCGTGCCGATCCGCCACGGGCGAATGCTGGTCTCGCCGTTCACGTTCTATCGCGGGGCGGCGATGGTCATGGCCAATGACCTCGAGGCGACGCCGCGGTCGGGGCTCACCGTGCAGTGCTGCGGGGACGCGCACTTGTCGAACTTCGGGGTGTTCGCGTCGCCGGAGCGGCGGCTGGTGTTCGACGTCAACGACTTCGACGAGACGCTCCCGGGTCCGTGGGAGTGGGACATCAAGCGCCTGGCCGCGAGCATGCTGATCGCGGCGCGCGCGAACGGCTTTCGCCCCAAGGTGCAGGAGCAAGCCGTGCTCGAGACGGTCGGCGCGTACCGCGCCGCGATGGCGACCTTCGCGGGGATGAAGGACCTCGACGTCTGGTACTCCCACCTGGACATCGATCGCGTGCTCGAGGACTTCTCGTCGCAGCTCAAGCCGCGGGCGGTCAAGCGCACGAAGAGGGCGCTCGCGAAGGCGCGTACGAAGGACAGCATGGCTGCGTTCTCGAAGCTGACTCAGGTCGTCGACGGGCAGGCACGGATCGTCGATCAGTCGCCGCTGATCGTCCCGATCGAGCAGCTGGCCGCGGGCGCGGAGCGCGCGGAGATGTTCGAAGCGCTCCAACTGCTGCTGCATCGCTACCGCGATTCGCTCGAGTTCGACCGGCGCGTGTTGCTCGAGCAGTTCGAGTTGACCGACTTCGCTCGCAAGGTGGTCGGGGTGGGCAGCGTCGGTACACGCGCGTGGATCGCGCTGCTGCTCGGCCGCGACGGCCAGGACCCGCTGTTCCTGCAGATGAAGGAGGCCGAGGCGTCGGTGCTGGAGCAGTTCCTCGGTCCGAGCGAATTCTCAAACCATGGCGAGCGAGTGGTCATGGGACAGCGGCTGATGCAAGCCACCAGCGACATCTTCCTCGGCTGGCTCCACGTCGAGTCCGGGCTCGACGAGAAGCCTCGCGACTTCTATGTGCGACAGCTCAAGGACTGGAAGGGGTCCGCTGAGATCGAGCAGATGGTCCCGAGAGGACTGGCCACGTACGGCAGGCTCTGCGGCTGGACGCTGGCTCGCGGGCACGCCTGCAGCGGCGACCGCATCGCGATCGCCTCCTACCTTGGCAAGGGGAACAGCTTCGACCGTGCACTCGTCGAGTTCTCCAAGGCGTACGCCGAACAGAACGAGCGCGACTACCAGGCGCTAGGCGCCGCGGTCGACGCCGGCAGGGTCGCGGCCCAAACCGGCGTCTGACACGGGGGCCGGCGCTTTCACCCGATCCGGGCGATGCGCGGCGACCGCGACGGCGAGATCGTGGGTGGCCCACCACGACGAGGAGGAGACGTGAGCGCGAGCACACATGCCGATACAACCGCCCCGGGAGCGAGCCGCGAGCTCGGCCCGGTTGACATCGCGGTCATCGGCTATCCACCCGGCGCGCCGATGACCGGCGAAGCCGCACCCCTGCTGCTGGACCTCGTCGAGCGCGGCATCATCCGCGTCTTCGACGTGATGTTCGTCACCAAGGAAGCCGACGGGACGTTCTACGGCTTCGACGCGACGGATCTCGACGCGCACGGCGTCGGCGAGTTCAATCTCTTCGAAGGGGCCTCTTCGGGCCTGCTCGGCGAGGACGACGTCGCCGCGGCGGCCGCGGCGATCGAGCCCGGCACGTCCGCGGTGATGATCGTCTACGAGAACCGCTGGGCCGCGCCGTTCATCGCCGCGGTGCGCCGCAACGGCGGCGTGCCCCTCGCCTTCGAGCGCATCCCGGTGGATGAGCTGATCAATGCCCTCGACGCCGCCGAGGCGGCGTCCTGACCCAAGGAGTACGACCATGCCAGGACTTCTGCGCGGAGTCGCCCGCGTCGGCGTCGCCGCCGGAACAGCGACCGCTGTCTCCAACCGCGTCAGCCGCCGCCAGGAGCAGCGCTGGGGCCAGCAGGACGCCGCGGCCGCGCCGCAGCAGCAGCAGTACACCCAGCAGGCGGCCCCGCCCCCGCCAGCGCCAGCGCCCGATGACGCCCGCATCGTCCAGCTCCAGCAGCTCGCCGAGCTGAAGGGCCAGGGCGTCCTGACCGACGAGGAGTTCGCGGCCCAGAAGGCGCGCATCCTCGGCTGAAGCCACGTCCTTTGCTCGCATCAGCGGCCGCGCACCACGACGGTGCCGGCGATGACGTCCTGCAGCGCGCGGCGGCGGTCGTCGAGCAGGACGAGCAGGAAGCCGATGCCGAGGGTGAGGACTGTCAGGACGAACCCCACCAGACGGCGCACCGCACGACCGAGCGTCAGCGGCTCGCCGCGCTCGCAAGTCACCGCGATCCCCATCAGGCGCATCCCCGGCGTCTGGCCGGCGAGCACCCAGAAGCCGACGAAGTAGCAGGCGGAGAAGACCACGGAGGCGGCCGTGGTGAGCAGGATCTCCGGAGTACCGACCGACTGCCTGCCGGGGACGACCGCGGCGACGAGCGCCCCGACGGTCACCGTCGTCGCCAGTAGCACCGAGTTGACGATCGCCAAGTCGACGATGAGCCCGAGCGCACGGGTGACGATCCCGGCGTAGGCGGGCGCCGCCGGCGCCGTCATCCCGGCTCCGGCCCGAGCGGCCCGGGCCGGGTCCGGTGCCGGTGCAGCAGCCGGTGGGCGAGGCGCTCGGCCGCATCGTCGGCGGCGGCGCTGCGCGAGCGCACCGCGCCCGCCACCTCGTTCGCCAGCCCCGCGGGCTGGGCGGTGAGCGCGCGCCGGACCTCCTCGCTCTGCGCGATGTGCTCGACGATGCGCTGCAGCTCCTCGCTGCCCAGCACCTTGTCGGTGAGCTCGTCGACCAGCCCGCTCTGCATCACGCGCACGAGCAGCTGCTCGAGGACGGGGCTGGCCAGCGCGCGGTCGATCACCTGCTCGAGCTCGGGGCTCTCCACGAGCCGCAGCGGCAGCGGGCTCGCCGCGATCTGTGCGGCCACGTGCTCGAGCACCCCGGTCTCCAGTAGCTCGGCCGTGGCGCGCTCGACGAGCGCGTGGTCGACGGCGACGCCCACGGCGCGCTCGGTCACGCCCCGCCCCAGCTCGGCCTGCCAGCGCACCTGCTCGCGCCGGCCGCGGCTGACGAGGGCATCGACGACCGGAGCGGTCACGCCGCGCGCGGGGGCCAGCGGCCGGGACCGCCAGACCGCCAGGGACGGGCCCGCGGCCGCGGACGCCGCGCGCAGCCCCGCTCGCGCGCCGGTCTCGCCGGCGGCGAGCAGCCCGAGCGCTGCGAGGGTGGCTGTCTGGCGTAGCGAGGAGTCGTCGCCCATGGCTCTGGGTTGAGGTTCGACTCGCTCCGCCGGGGTGGCAAGCGAGCACGCCCGCCAGTCACTGGTGGCGCACACCACCGGCCCAGGGGTGCGCGCACGAAGACGAGCGCGCGATCACCCGAAACGGACGATGCCCGGACGGCCCAGCGCCGGGACGATTGGTTCCAAGTGGCTGATCCGATCCCCTACGGCGAGCGGCCGCGCTGGCAACCGGACACCCCTCGCCTGCGCCCGGTCCGCCTGCTGGTCTCGTGGGTGGTCGCCGCCGCCGCGGTGTGGTTTGCCGCTGCCATCGTCCCGGGGGTCGGGCTCGACCAGACCGGCGCGGCCTTCCTCGTCGCGGCCGCGGTCGCCCTGCTCAACGCTGTGCTGCCGCCGATCCTCGCCGCGCTGCGCCTGCCCTACACGCTGGCGGCCGGCTTCCTGCTCGCCATATTCGCCGACGCGGCGCTCCTGAAGATCGCCCACGACGTCTTCCCCGGCGAGATCCGAGTGGACTCTTTCGGCGACGCGCTCCTTGCGGCACTGATCATCTCGGCCGCGACCGTGGTTCTGGAGGTCATCCTCGGCACCAACGACGACGACGAGTACACCTTGCGCGTCACGCGCCGCGTCGCGCGCCGCCAGGGCGCGATCGCGCCAACCGACGCGCCCGGCATCGTGTTCCTGGAGATCGACGGGCTCGCGCTGCCGATCCTGCGCGACGCGATGCGCGACGGCAGCGCGCCGGTCATGGCCGGCTGGATCGCCGACGGCGGCTACCGCCTGGCCGAGTGGGAGACCGACCTTTCCTCGCAGACCGGGGCCAGCCAGGCCGGCATCCTGCTCGGCTCCAACGAGGACATCCCCGCCTTCCGCTGGGTCGAGAAGGAGAACGCGACGATGATGGTCTGCTCCTCGCCGGAGGACTGCGTGGAGATCGAGCGCCGTCACTCCACGGGCGTCGGGCTGCTGGCGGGCGGGGGAGCGAGCCGCGGCAACCTGCTCTCTGGCGAAGCCGAGGAGACGATCCTCACCGTCAGCCGCACGGAGGCCGAGCGCAAGGCCAACCCTGGCTACCGCGCCTTCCTGGCCAACGGCTTCAACGTCACGCGCGCGCTGGTCCTCTTCTTCTGGGAGGTCACGCTCGAGGTCACCGCGTCGCTGCGCGCCGCGCGGCGCGACGTGCGCCCCCGCGGCCACCGCGGCGGCATCTACCCCCTGATGCGCGCCGCGATGTGCGTCGTCGTGCGCGACCTCGTCGTCTTCGGCGTGCTGACCGACATGATGCGCGGGCGCCCCGCCGTCTACGCGACCTTCGCAAGCTACGACGAGGTCGCCCACCACTCGGGCCTCATGCGCGCCGACACGCTGGAGGCGCTGCGCAAGCTCGACCAGCAGTTCGGGCGCATCGAGCGCGCGCGCCGCTACGCGCCGCGGCCGTACGAGATCGTCGTGCTCTCCGATCACGGCCAGACCCAGGGGGCGACGTTCAAGCAGCGCCACGGCTACGGCCTCGACGAGCTCGTCGAGCGTTCCCTCTCCCGCGGCGCGGTGGCGGGCTTCGCCGGCGGCGACGAGCAGCAGGCCATGGTCACCCGCGCCGTGGACGAAGCGACCGGCGCCAAGCATGAGCCCAAGGCCAAGAACGACGTCTCCGGCCGCGACGCCGTCGTCCTCGGCTCGGGCAACCTCGGGCTGATCTACCTCATGGAGCTCCCGCGCCGGCTCACCGCCGAGGAGATCGACGCCCGCCATCCCGAGCTCCTCCCCGCCTTGCGCGCGCACCCGCACATCGGCTGGCTCCTGGTCCGCTCCGACGAGCACGGCGCCGTCGTGCTCGGCGCCTCGGGCGCGCGCTACCTCGACGAGGACCGCGTCGAGGGCGACGACCCGCTCGCCGCCTTCCCGCCCAACGCCGCGCGCCACCTCAAGCGCACCGACGGCTTCGCGCACGTGGCCGACGTCATGGTCGGCAGCTTCTACAACCCGGAGCTCGACGAAGGCTGCGCGTTCGAGGAGCTCATCTGCTTCCACGGCGGGCTCGGCGGCCCGCAGACGCGCCCCTTCATCCTGCACCCGGCGGACCTCGAGCTTTCCGGCGAGCCGCTCGTGGGCGCCGCGGCGGTCCACGCTGTGCTCAGCGGATGGCGGGAGTCGCTGAACGGCGCGGTGCAAGCAGCAGCGCCCCCGACAAGAAGCACAGCGGTCCCAGCGCCGTCGTGAGGTGGCGGCTCAATGGTGGAAGGCGGAGCGCTGCTCCGCGCGGCCGCCGGCCGGGCCGGCCTCGACGCGCCTGACCGCCCACTCCAGATCGTCGAGCAGCATGTGGCCGAGGTCGTGGCTGAAGCCGTTGCGCACGACGACACGCAGGACGCCGACGTCCTCCATGTTCGGCGGCATCGTGTAGGCGGGCACCAGCCAGCCCTTGACGCGCAGCACCTCGGAGACGTCGAAGACGGAGTAGCCGTCGACGCCGTCGGCAAGGCGGAAGGCGAAGACCGGGAGCTCGCTGCCGTCGGAGACGAGCGCGAACGGCCCGATCTCGGCGATCTGTCCCGACAGCCAGCGCGCGGTGTCGCGGCATGCCTGCTGCACGCGGCGGTAGCCCTCGAAGCCGAGGCGCAGCAGCGTGTAGTACTGCGCGACGACCTGGGCGCCCGGACGCGAGAAGTTCAGCGCGAAGGTCGGCATGTCGCCGCCCAGGTAGTTGACATGGAAGACGAGCTCGTCGGGCAGCGCCGCGGCGTCGCGCCAGACCGCCCACCCGACGCCCGGGAAGACGAGGCCGTACTTGTGCCCCGAGGCGTTGATCGACTGCACGCGGTCCACGCGGAAGTCCCACTCGAGGTCGGGGTCGATGAACGGCGCGACGAAGCCGCCCGAGGCGCCGTCGACGTGCATCGGGACGTCGAGCCCGGTATCGGCCTCGAGCTTGTCGAGCGCGGCGGCGATCTCGGCAACCGGCTCGTAGATGCCGTCGAAGGTGGAGCCGAGCACGGCGACGACGCCGATCGTGTTCTCGTCGCACGCCGCCGCGGCGCGCTCGGGCGTCAGCCCCGTCGTCTCGGGCCCGACGTCGACCAGGCGCGCTTCGACGTCCCAGTAGCGGCAGAACTTCTCCCAGCAGACCTGGACGTTCGCGCCCATGACGAGGTTCGGCGGGCCCGTCCCCGCGCCGCGCGCCGCCCAGCGGCGCTTGAGCGCCATCCCGCCGAGCATGGCCGCCTCGCTTGACCCGGTCGTCGAGCAGCCGGTCGCGGGCTCGCCGCCGGGCGCGTGCCAGAGGTTCGCGAGCATCGCGACGCTGCGCTTCTCGAGCTCGGCGGTCTGCGGGTACTCGTCCTTGTCGATCATGTTCTTGTCGAAGCACTCCGCCATGAGCACCTTGGCGCCGGGCTCCATCCAGGTGCTCACGAAGGTCGCGAGGTTCAGGCGCGCGTTGCCGTCGAGCATCAGCTCGTCGTGGACGATCTGGTAGGCGACGTCCGGCGGCATCTCGCCGTCGGGTATGCGCAAGCGCGGGACCTCGGCCATCTCGCCGGCGAGCGAGAATTGGGGACGCACGCTCACGCGGTCGTCGATGGTGCGGTGATGATCGTGGACGGCCATGCGTCCACCCTGCGCGATGCGGGCTCCCGCGGCATCACCCGGAAGGGATGACCGCGCGGGCCGCCCGGGGGTCAAGCCGTGACGGGTACCTTCGGCACGAACGGCCTCTGCTCGAGCGTGCCGCCGGCGCCGACGGTGACCGCCGTCGCGTCGGGGATCTCGTGCCACGCGCCTTGGAGGTCGGCCAGCGGCTCGGAGACGATGAGGCGGTCGTCGTCGTGCATGAGTTGCAGGCGCGGATTGTCGGGATGCAGCTTCTGCATGGCGCTCACGGCGGCCGAGGCGAAGAGGCTGCGCGATCGGCCCTCGCTCGAGTAGCGCACCGCCCACAGCGTCGCGCCGTCGCTCACGCCGATCGTGCCCTGGAACGGGAACTCGACGCCGTGCGCGGCCCCCGTCGCCTCGACGAGGCCGATCGTCTGTTCAAGCGCCCCGATCGGGTCGTCCCGGAGGCCGAGGGTCAGCGCCAGGTGGAAGAGCACCTCGGAGTCGGTCGAGCCGACCACGTCCGCGAACAGCTCGGGCGCGACGGCGAGCATGAGGTCGCGCCGCATGCCGTGGAAGCCGTCGACGAGCCCGTTGTGGACCATCAGCCAGTTGTCGTGGCGGAACGGGTGGCAATTGGTCTCCTGGACGGGCGTCCCGGTCGTCGCCCGGACGTGCGCGAGGAACAGCGGCGACTCGATGTGCCGCGCGAGGTGGCGCAGGTTCGCGTCGCCCCAGGCGGGCAGGACGCTGTGGTAGAGGCCCGGCCCGTCGCCGGCGCCGTACCAGCCCAGGCCGAAGCCGTCGCCGTTGGTCGTCTCAGCGCCGAGGCGCGAGTGCAGGCTCTGATCTATGAGCCCGTGTTGGGTCTTGAAGAGCAGCTCGTCGACCAGCAACGGCTGGCCATGCCACGCCATCCATCGGCACATGTCCACCAGCCTGACGGGCCGGGCACGGCCGCGCCTCATCCGTTTCGGAGGATGCCGCGCATCCCTTCGCGCCTTCGTGCGAGCCTCCCCGCACACGCGGGCAAGCGCCCTTGCCCGGGCAACCCCTGGGCGCGAGCGTTGGAGGTCGGATGACCCCACTCGCTGCTCCGCCTGCGCGCCGCGCCCCGGCTGCCCTTCACGCCGTCCCCGACGCACCGCCGCTGCTCCATGACCGTCCCCCGCCGCGGGCGCGCCGGCCCGCGCGCGTCAGCCGGCCGCGCCTCGTGCGGCGGCTGCTCTTGGCCCCCGGCGCAGCGGTCGCCGTCCTCGTGGCGCCGGCCGGCTACGGCAAGACCACCCTGCTCAGCGAGTGGGCCGAGCGCGACCCGCGGCCCTTCGCATGGCTGACGCTCGACGACGGCGACAGCGACGTCGCGCGCCTGTGCGACGCGCTCGGCGAGCGTCTCGCGGAGACCGACCCGGGGCGCTCGCGGCCGGTCGTGGTCGTGATCGACGACGCCCACGTCCTACGCCGGCGAGCGTCGCTCGCCGCGGTCGCGGCGCTCGCCGACAACCTCCCGCCGGGCTCGCTGCTGGCCCTCGCCTCTCGCGCCGAGCCGGCGCTGCCGCTTGCGCGCCTGCGAGCCCAGGGCGCCCTCGTCGAGCTGCGCGCCCGCGACCTCGCGATGACCGAGCGCGAAGCGGCGTCGCTGCTGCGTCGCGCCGGCGTTTCGCTGGAGCCCGCCGACGTTGCGACGCTCATGACGCGCACCGAAGGCTGGCCCGCCGGCCTCTACCTCGCCGCGCTGTCGCTGCGCGAGCAGGACGACCTCGGCGCCGCCGTCGCGCGCTTCGCCGGCGACGACCGCCTCGTCTCCGACTACCTGCGCGACGAACTGCTCGCGCCGCTGGATCCCGCCGACCTCGCCTTCCTCACGCGCGTCTCGCCGCTCGACGAGCTGTCGGGGCCTCTGTGCGACGCGGTGCTCGAGCGCACCGGGTCCGGCCGCGTCTTGCGCGACCTCTCGCGCTCGAACCTGCTGCTGGCGCCGCTGGACCGCTCCGAGGAGAGCTTTCGCGCGCATCCGCTGCTGGCCGAGATGCTGCGTGCCGACCTACGGCGCGGCGAGCCCGCGTACGAGGCCGGGTTGCACCGCCGCGCCAGCGCATGGCACGAGCGCGAGTCGGACTTCGACCATGCGATCGAGCAAGCCACGGCCGCCGGCGACGCCGCCCGCGCCGGCGCGCTGCTGTGGGCTGTCGCGCCCGAGCACGAGTCCAATGGCGGCCACGCCACGGTCGGCGCCTGCCTCGGGCGCCTGGGCGAGGCCCAGATCGCTGCCCATCCCGAGCTCGCACTGACGGCGGCTCTGCATCACGTCAGCAGCGGCGACCGCGACGAGGCCGAGCGCTGGTGGCGGATCGCGGAAGGGACGGGCTCCGACGCGCCCGGCCTCCGCGCCGGCATGGCGATGATCCGCGCGCTGATCGCGCCGGACGGTGTCGGGCGGATGGGCGAGGACGCGGCCCGTGCCTACGCGCTCGACGCCGAGGACGGCCCGTGGCGCGCCCTCGCCTGCCTGGTCAAAGGGGCGGCCCACCATCTGACCGGGCAGCGCGAACGAGCGCGCGCTGCCCTCGACGAGGGCGCGCGGCGCTCGGCGCGCCGGTCGCCGGGCGTCCACGCGCTGTGCCTCGCGCAGCTTGCGCTGATCGCGCTCGAGCAGGGCGACTGGGAGCAGGGTGCCGCGCTCGCCGACCGGGCGGAGGAGCGCATCGCGTCGGCCGGCCGCGGCCAAGCGCAGGCGGCCGCGCTGGTGCATGCGGCGGCGGCCTTCGCGCGGGCACACCGCGGGCGGGTCGACGAGGCGCGCGAGAACGTCCGCGAGGCGCGCCGGATGCTGACGAAGGCCACCGACTGCGCGCCCTGGTACGGCGCGCAGGTGCGCATCGCACTCGCCCGCGCGCAGCTGCGCCTCAGCGATGCGGCCGAGGCGCGCGCCCTGCTGACCGAGGCGTCTCGCGCGCTGCGCCGCACGCCGGATGCGATCGTGCTGCAGGCCTGGGTCGACGACGCGTGGGCGCGCGCGGACTCCTTCGCGGTCGCCGCCGTCTCGGGGCCCTCCAGGCTGACCATCGCCGAGCTCCGCGTCCTGCGCTTCCTGCCCAGCCACCTGTCCTTCCGCGAGATCGCCGCGCGGTTGCACGTCTCGGCCAACACGGTCAAGACGCAGGCGCACGCCGTCTACCGCAAGCTCGACACCTCCTCGCGGTCGGGCGCAGTGACCCGCGCACGCGACGTCGGGCTCATCGAAGGCTGAAGATCGCCTGGGTGGTCGTCGCTAGGACCGGCGCCCGCGCTCGCGCCCGACGTTGCTGACGATCAACGAGACGATCGTGACGAGGTAGATCTGGCCGACCAGTGCCTCGAGCACGGCCAGGGTGTGACCGACCGGTGTCCGCGCGGTCAGATCGCCGAAGCCGACGGTCGTGAGCGTCGTAAAGCTGAAGTACTGGCAGTTGGAGGCCGAAGCGACCGCGCTCTGGACGAAGAACGGCTCGTCGATGCGGTTGAGCGCGCCGTAGACGAACGCGAAGAACATCCCGAAGAGCAGGTAGAGGCACAGCACCCCCATGACCGCCTGGACCGGGATGCGCTCGTGACGGCGGAGGTTGCGAAGCACACCGAGCGCGACGGCTGGCGGCGCGACGGAGACGAGCACGGCGTTGGCGATGCTCGTCGAGAGGGCGTCGACCTGGCCCAGGGCCGCCTCGACCAGCGTCGCCGTCACCGCGATCACGGCGCCGACCTCGGCGACGTGGACGAACCGCAGGCGCACGTCGGAGGCGCGCAGCGCGAGGACGAGTGTGCCGCCGACGAGCGTGGTGACCACGATCTGCTGGACCTCGCCGGCCGGCAGCATGCCCTGGACGAGCAGCGTCACCAGCAGCGCGATCAGCAGCAGGCCGTAGCGCTGGCGGCTCTCGGCCGCCGCTTGCCCGGAGTCATCCACCGGTTCACCCGTTCGGGATGAGGCGCGCGCCTCCTGCGCCGGTCAGGCTCGACAGATGGCCGTGCAGCTGCTCGTCTATGGGTTCGGGTCCGAGAGCGACTTCTCGGGCAAGCTGGTCGGCGCCCTGGAGCGGCTCGAGAGCGGCGGCGCGCTGCGCATCGCCGACGCGCTCTTCGTCCAGAGCGACGCCGAGACGCGCGAGCTGGCGGCCGTCGACCTCGGCGGCCGGCGGGTGGACGCGATGGTCGCCACGCTGCTCGAGTTCCGGCTCGATCCCGGCAAGCGCCGGCGCACGACAGAGCGCGCGCTCGCCGGTGACGCGACCCGGGCGCTCGCCGAGGCGCTGGAGCCCGGCACCGCGCTCGTCGCGGTCCTCGTCGAGCACGTCTGGGCCGAGGCACTCGAGGACGCGGTTGCGCGCACCGGCGGCGCCCCGCTGCACGGCGACTTCGTCGATGTGTCCGATCTCACCGAGCTCACCGACGAGCTCGTCTCGGCCGCGCGCGGACTCGCGTCCACCAACCCCTGACCCCCGGACCGTCACCGCGAGGACGACGCGGACAGGGACAGCGACGAGGCCGCGCCGCGCCCGGCGTACGGGCCGAGCAGCTGCTCGCGGTGCTCGCCCGCGATCGCCGCCTCGACCGCCTCGTCGCCGTCGAGCTCGACGCGCGCGATGACCGGGTCGTCGCCGATGTGGCGCAGGTGCCGGCGCTCCTCGTCGCTGGGCGCGCGCAGGCTGACCGCAGTCGTGCCGAAGATCGCCTCGCTCCACATCGCCGGGCTGCCGCGGAAGGCGAGGACGTCGTGCTCCCACACGGCGTGGCCGCGCGTCCAGCGCTTGTCGGGGGCGGTGCGTAGGCGCAGCGGGATGTCGCCGCGCCGCTTGCGCAGCTTGCGGTTGCGCAGCACGAGGGTGAGGATCGCGACCGCGCAGAACCACAGCGGCACGCCGACGGCGGCGAGGACCACCCAGATCACCGCAGCTCCTCGACCAGCTCGAAGAGGATGATCCGCGAGGCGGCCTCGATGAGCGCGAGGTGCGAGAAGGCCTGCGGGAAGTTGCCGAGGTGCCGGCCCGTGTCGGCGTCGAACTCCTCGGCGAACAGCCCGAGCGGCGACGCGACCCGCAGCAGGCGCTCCATGAGGTCACGGGCGCGCTGGTGCTCGCCGATGATCGCCAGCGCCGA
>JAWVFZ010000208.1:0-5971 GCA_033855555.1 Solirubrobacteraceae bacterium | reverse complement strand
GCGATCCTCGCCCGCGACTCCTTCTCCAAGCTGCTCGCGACCGGGCTCACCGCGGTCTTCGCGCTGCAGGTGTTCGTCATCGTGGGCGGTGTCACGCGCGCGATCCCGCTGACCGGCGTGACGCTGCCGTTCGTGTCCTATGGCGGCTCGTCGATCATGGCGAACTTCGTGCTGCTCGCGCTGCTGCTCGTCGTCTCCGACAAGGCCCGCAGGGACCCGCTGTGAACACGCCGATCCAGCGCCTCTACGCCCTCGTGCTGCTGCTCTTCGCGCTGCTCGTCTACTTCACGTCGCGCAACGCCGTCTTCGACGCGACGGCGCTGCGCGACAACGCGCTCAACCGGCGCACGCTGCTCGAGGAGCAGCAGATCCATCGCGGCACGATCCGCGCGGCGGACGGGACGGTGCTGGCGCGCTCGGTCAAGCAGCGCGGCGGCGTGTACTCGCGGCGCTATCCGACCGGCGGCCTCTTCGGGCACGCGATCGGGTACTCGTTCACCACGCTGGGCAGGGCGGGGCTGGAGCGCTCGCGCAACGACGACCTGACCGGCAAGCGCAACGTGCTGACCTCGGTCCTCGACCAGTTGCGCGGCAAGCAGCAGGTCGGCGACGACGTCAAGACGACGCTCGATCCGGCGGCGCAGCGGGTCGCGTACTCGGCGCTCGCCGGCCGCCACGGCGCGGTCGTGGCGCTGGACCCCCGTACCGGCGCGGTGCGCGTGATGGCGTCGCTCCCGCAGTACGACCCCAACGCGCTCCGCGGGCCGGGCACGTACTCGCGACTGGCCAACGACAACACCAACAAGCCGCTCGTGAACCGCGCCACGCAGTTCGGCTATGCGCCAGGGTCGACGTTCAAGGTGGTCACCGCCACCGCGGCGATCGACAGTGGGCGCTTCACGCCGCAGTCGACGGTGGACGGCAAGAACGACGTGAAGATCTCAGGCGTGCCGCTGCAGAACGACTTCAACCAGTCCTTCGGGCCGATCGACCTGTCCACAGCGCTGGCGAAGTCGGTCAACACGGTCTACGCGCAGGTCGCCGAGAAGCTCGGCAAGGCGACGATGAAGCGCTACATGCAGCGCTTCGGGTTCGACCAGAAGCCCCAGCTCGACTACCCCGCGGACCAGATGTCGTCCAGCGGCGAGTACCGCAACGGCAAGCTGCTGCCACCGACCTCGCGCTTCGTCGATGTCGGGCGCATGGGGATCGGCCAGGACAAGCTGGCCGTCACGCCACTGCAGATGGCCGAGGTGGCAGCCGCCGTCGCCAACGGCGGCAAGCTGATGAAGCCCCACATGACCGACCGCGTCGTCGACCCGGACGGCCGCACGGTGCAGCGCGTCGGAGCGCAGGTGCAGAGCACCGTGATGAAGCCGTCCACCGCCGCCGCCGTGACGTCGATGATGGAGGGCGTGGTGAACAACGGCACCGGGACGCAGGCGCAGATCCCGGGTGTCCGCGTCGCGGGCAAGACGGGCACGGCCGAGACGCAGATCGGCACGAAGATCAACAACGTGTGGTTCATCGCGTTCGCGCCCGCGGACAACCCGCGCGTGGCGATCGCGGTCACGATGCAGGGCCAGTCCGGGTTCGGCGGAGACGTCGCCGCACCGGTCGCCAAGGCCGTGATGGAGTCACTGCTGCATTGAGCGCGCGCCTGGACATCGGAGCCGTCGTCGACGGCCGCTATCGACTCTTGTCCCGGCTGGGCTCGGGCGGGATGGCGGACGTCTACTGCGCGGATGACCTGCAGCTCGGCCGGAAGGTCGCGCTGAAGGTCCTCTACCGGCGCTTCGCCGAGGACCAGGAGTTCGTCGAGCGCTTCCGCCGCGAGGCCTCCAGCGCGGCCGGCCTCCAGCACCAGCACGTCGTCTCGGTCTACGACCGCGGGGAGTGGGACGGCACCTACTGGATCGCGATGGAGTACCTGGAGGGCCGCTCGCTCAAGCGCCTCATCCTCGAGGAGGGGCCACTCGAGCCCGCCCGCGCCGTCGACCTTGCCATCCAGATCCTGCGCGCCGCGCGCTTCGCGCACCGCCGCGGCATCATCCACCGCGACCTCAAGCCCCACAACGTGATCGTCGACGCCGAGGGCCGCGCGAAGGTCACCGACTTCGGCATCGCCCGCGCCGGGGCATCTGACATGACGCAGACGGGGTCGATCATGGGCACGGCGCAGTACCTCTCGCCCGAGCAGGCACAGGGCCACGCGGTCAGCGCGCAGTCCGACATCTACTCGGTCGGGATCATCCTCTACGAGATGCTGACCGGCCGCCTTCCGTTCGAAGGCGAGAGCGCGGTGACGATCGCGCTCAAGCAGGTCAACGAGGAGCCGGTTCCGCCTTCGCAGCTGAATCCGGCGATCGGCCCAGGGCTCGAGGCCGCGGTCATGCGCGCATTGGCGAAGGACCCCGCGCAGCGCTACCCGGACGCCGATGCGTTCGTCGCCGCGCTGCAGGGCGAGAACGTGCCGGCCACGGACGTGACAGCGATCGCGCCTGCCCCTCGCTCGCTGCCGCCTCCGCCCGTGGTGGCCGCGCCCGTCGCGGCGGCGGCGGTGCCCCCGCCGATCGATCCGGAAGCCGAGGGACGCCGCTGGTGGGCATGGCTCCTCGGCCTCCTGCTCGTCGCCGCGCTGATCGTCGGTGGCGTGCTGCTGCTGGCCGGGACCAAGAAGGTGACGGTCCCCGACGTCGTCGGCGCCAGCCAGGCGTCGGCCGAGAAGGCGCTGCGCGACAAGGGCTTCTCGACGGACTCGACCTTCGAGACCTCGCCCAAGCAGAAGGGCGAGGTGATCGGCCAGGACCCCGCCGGCGGGGCGCAGGCCAAGAAGGCCTCGACGGTCCACCTGACGGTCTCGAGCGGCCCGGGACAGGCCAGCGTGCCGTCCGTGGCCGGGCTCGGGCGCCGCGCGGCCGCCAAGAAGCTGACGAAGCTCGGCTTCACCGTGGCCGAGGTGGAACAGTTCGACGCCGTCGTCGCACTCGATCACGTGATCGAGACGCGCCCGGCCGAGGGCACTCAGCTCGACAAGGGCACGCAGGTGACGCTGGTGGTCTCCAAGGGCCCTGAGCAGGTCGACGTCCCCGACGAGACGGGCAAGACGCTCGACGACGCGCGCACCGATCTCCAGAACTCGGGCTTCAAGGTCAGCGTCACGCGCCAGGAGAGCGCCACCGATCCCCCGGATACGGTTCTCTCGCAGTCCCCGGCCGGTGGCGTCAGCGCGTCCAAGGGCTCCACCGTGGCGCTGACCGTTGCCAAGGCGCCCGCCGACGCCCCGGTGCCCGACGAGACCGGGAAGACCGACACCCAGGCTGTGACCGACCTCGAGAACGCCGGTTTCAAGGTGAAGATCACCCGCCAGGACACGCAGAACCTCAACGAGGACGGCGTGGTGCTCTCGCAGACCCCGTCCTCGGGCCGGGCCAAGAAGGGCTCGGAGGTCACGATCGTCGTCGGGCGCTTCAACCCGAACCTCCCAGGCGACGGGACCACCACCACCACGACGCCGACCACGCCGACAACGGGATGAAGGTCGCCGTCCTCAAGGGCGGGCGCTCCTCGGAGCACGACGTCTCGCTGGCCAGCGGGGGCGCCGTCGCGGGCGGCCTGCGCGAGGCCGGGCACGAGGTCACGGAGGTCCTCGTCGAGCGCGACGGCCGCTGGACCCGCGACGGCGAGGAGGTGACGCTGAGGGCGGCCGGCGGCCTGCTCGGCGCCGACGCGGTCTTCCCGGTGCTCCACGGGCCCTTCGGCGAGGACGGGACCGTGCAGGGGCTGCTCGAGCTCCTCGATGTGCCCTACGTCGGCTCGGGCGTGCTCGCAAGCGCAGCCTGCATGGACAAGGTCGTCTTCAAGGACCTGATGGCGGTCGCCGGGCTGCCGCAGGTCGCCTACGCGCTCGTGGAGTCCGATCGCCGCGACGAGGCCGACCTGTCGGCGATCGGCTTCCCCTGCTGGGTGAAGCCCGCGCGGCTGGGCTCCTCGGTCGGGATCGTGCGCGTCGCCGACGAGGCCGGGCTCGGCCCGGCCCTGGACAGCGCGTTCGGGCACGACCCGCGCGTCATCGTGGAGGCCGACTCCCGCGGGCTGGAGGTCGAATGCTCGGTCCTCGGGCACGCGGAGTCCGCGGAGGCGAGCCAGCCCGGCGAGATCGTCGTTCTCACAGGAGCGGGCTGGTACGACTACGAGGCCAAGTACGCCGAAGGCGGCATGGAGCTGCAGGTCCCCGCGCGGATCTCCGAGGCCGCCCGTGCACGCGTGCGCGAGCTGGCGACGGAGGCGTTCCGGATCGCCGGATGCAGCGGGCTGGCGCGCGTGGACTTCTTCGTCGACGGCGAGGACGTGCTGCTCAACGAGCTCAACACCATGCCGGGGCAGACGGCCACGAGCGTCTACGCGAAGCTCTGGGCCGCGAGCGGCCTCGAATATCCCGCGCTGCTGGACCGCCTCGTCGCCATCGGCGTCGAGCGGGCCGAGCGCGAGCGCGCGTTCAGGTTCTAACGGAAGAGCGCGATCTCGGAGATCTGGACCTTCTTGGTGCCCGGCGGCAGCTTCGTGATCCAGACGAGGTAGTAGCGGAAGCGCTGGCCCGCGGTGTCGAGCGAGATCTGCTGGCGGGACTTGAGCGCCTTCGCGCCCCCGACCAGCGTCCAGCCGGGGTCGGGGAGCTTCGCCGGCGGTCCGGTCTTCGCCGCATAGATCGAGACGTCGAATCCGGGCGTCGGCGTCTGGATGCGCAGCGCCTTGCCGATGGCCCCGGGCCGTGCGTCGACGTAGATGCCCACGCCGGGCTTCTGGAGGTCGCCGGCGTCGTAGTTCTCGGTCGCCCAGGTCGACGAGGGGTCGCGGTCCACGGCGAAGCGCGCCAGCTCCGGGTGCTCGCCGCCGGTTCCGTAGGGGTCGTAGTCATGCGCGGCGTCGCGGTGCAGCGAGACGTTCTGCAGCTTCGGCGGCGCCGCGAGCCCAGCCGCCGGGCCCGTCCCGTGGTGGGTGTTGTGCAGCGCGAACGCGAGCACGACGGCGACTGCGACCGCCAGCAGCGCGATGGCGGCGATGAGCCGGCCGGCGCTCACGCGCGTGCGGAGCGGCAGGCGCCTGCGCGCATTGCCGGGCAGCGTGCGCAGGACGCTGGTGGCCTCGCCCGTGGCTCCGCCGCTGCGGGCGGTCTCGATCGACAGGACGTCCTCGAGGTCGGCGATCAGATCGAGGTCGTCGCTGTAGCGATGTGGCAGGTCCTTGGCGGTCGCGCGGTCGACCACGGCTGCCAGCGCGCTGGAGACCTCCGGCCGGCGGACCTGCACGTCGGGCAGCTCCTCGCGGACGTGCTTCATCGCGACCGCGACCTGGTTCTCGCCGCTGAACGGCACGTCGCCCGTGAGCATCTCGAACAGCACGATCCCCAGCGAGTAGAGGTCCGACTGCGGGCCGACGTCGTGGCCGAGCGCCTGCTCGGGCGACACGTAGTCGGTGGTCCCGAGCACGCGCCCGTCGGCGGTCAGGCCCTCCTCGGTCGTCGTGCGGGCGATCCCGAAGTCGGTGACCTTGGCGGTCCCCTCCTCGTCGATCAGGACGTTCTGGGGCTTGACGTCGCGGTGGACGATGTGGCGCTCATGGGCGGCTCCGAGCGCCCGGGCGATCTCGATCGAGTAGGCCACGGCCTCGGGGATCGGCAGCCGGCCGTGGCGCCGGATGCGGTCCTTCAGCGTCTCGCCCTCGACGTACTCGAAGACGATGTACGGGACGTTGTCGCCCTCGCCGGCGTCGATCACCCCGACGATGTGGGGGTGGTTGAGCTGGGCGACGGCGCGCGCCTCGCGGCGGAAGCGCTCGAGCTGGTCGGAGTCCGAGCTCATCTCGCGATGCATCAGCTTGATCGCGACCTGGCGCTCCAGGACGGTGTCGAAAGCGCGGTAGACCGTCGACATGCCGCCGTGCCCGACCTGTGCGTCGAGCCGGTAGCGGC
>JAWVFZ010000207.1:0-15119 GCA_033855555.1 Solirubrobacteraceae bacterium | reverse complement strand
GTTCCACCGCGCCGCCTGGGCGAACCTGCGCCACGGCGCCGCGAGCATGGACACCCTCATCAGCCTCGGCGTGCTGAGCTCGTTCGTATGGTCGATGTACGCCCTCTTCCTCGGCGATGCCGGCATGGACCACATGAAGATGCACTTCACCTTCACGGCCTCCGGCGGCGACGAGATCTACCTCGAGGTCGGAGCGGTCGTCACGACGTTCCTGCTCGCGGGCCGCTACTTCGAAGCGCGCGCCAAGCGCCGCGCCGGCGACGCGCTGCGGGCCCTGCTGGAGCTGGGCGCCAAGGACGTCGCGATCCTGGACGACGATGGCACGGAGCGTCGCGTCCCGATCGAGCAGCTGAAGGCCGACGATCGCTTCGTGGTTCGCCCGGGCGAGAAGGTCGCGACCGACGGCGTCGTCGAGGCCGGCGCCTCGGCGGTCGACCAGTCCCTGCTCACGGGCGAGTCGGTGCCCGTCGAGAAGGCACCGGGCGACGAGGTGGCGGGAGCGTCGGTCAATGCCGGCGGCCGGCTCGTGATCCGGGCGACCAAGGTGGGCGCCGACACCGCGCTCGCACAGATCGCGCGGCTCGTCACCGACGCCCAGTCCGGCAAGGCCGCCGTGCAGCGCCTCGCCGACCAGATCTCGGGCATCTTCGTGCCTGTCGTCCTCGGCCTGAGCGCCGCGACCCTCGGCTTCTGGCTCGGCAGCGGTCAGGACGCGAACTTCGCGTTCAGCGCGGCGGTCGCCGTCCTGATCATCGCCTGCCCGTGCGCCCTCGGCCTGGCCACGCCGACAGCCCTGCTCGTCGGCAGCGGCCGCGGCGCCCAGCTCGGCCTGCTCATCAAGGGCCCGGAAATCCTCGAGTCGGCGCGCAACGTCGACACGATCGTGCTCGACAAGACCGGGACGGTGACCACCGGCAGGATGAGCCTGGTGGAGGTCATCACTGCCGGCGCCGGTCGGCGCGGCGACGTGCTGCGGATCGCCGGCGCACTGGAGGACGCCTCCGAGCACCCGATCGCGCAGGCCATCGCCCGCGCAGCCCGCGAGGAGCTGGGCGAGCTGCCGGCCGTCGAGGGCTTCACCAACCGCGAAGGCCTGGGCGTCGAAGGCGTCGTCGAGGGCCACGGGGTCCAGGTCGGCCGCCCGTCGCTGATGACCGAATGGAGCCTGCGGATCCCTGACGCGCTGGATGCCGCCAAGCGGGCGGCCGAGGCGAAGGGGCGCACCGCCGTCCTGGTCGCGTGGGACGGCGAGCCCCGCGCCGTGCTTGTCGTCGCCGACACGGTCAAGCCGACGTCGGCCGAGGCCGTCGCGTCGCTGAAGGCGCTCGGTCTGCGACCCGTGCTCCTCACGGGCGACAACGAGGCGACGGCCCGCGCCGTCGCGGCGGAGGTCGGGATCGACGAGGTCATCTCCGAGGTCCTGCCGGCTGACAAGGCCGACGTCGTGCGCCACCTGCAGGACGAGGGCCGCGTCGTCGCGATGGTCGGCGACGGCGTCAACGACGCGCCCGCACTCGCGCAGGCCGACCTCGGCCTGAGCATCGGCACGGGCACCGATGTCGCGATCGAGGCCTCCGACCTCACACTGGTCTCCGGCGACCTGCGCGCGGCCGCCGACGCCATCCGGCTCTCGCGCTCGACGCTGCGCACGATCAAGCAGAACCTCGGGTGGGCGTTCGGCTACAACCTCGCCGCCTTGCCGCTCGCCGCGCTGGGTCTGCTGAACCCGCTGATCGGCGGCGCCGCGATGGTCGCCTCCAGCCTGTCGGTGGTCGCCAACGCGCAGCGCCTGCGGCGGTTCCGGTCCTCATTCGGAGCTACCGTTCGGGGATGAGCGTCGAGACGCCGCTGTTGCCGGTCCTGCCGATGGGAGCGGGCCACGCGGCGCCTTCGCCGGCGCAGCGCCGGCGCCTGGTGGCGCGTGCCCGGCAGCTGGCATGGCTCGGCCTCGGATGGCACGTGGTCGAGGCTGCGGTCGCTGTCACCGCGGGCGTCGTCGCGGGGTCCGTCGCGCTGGTCGGCTTCGGGGCTGACAGCCTGATCGAGGCCGCCGCCGGCATCGTCGTGCTGTGGCTCATGGCAGACAACCGCTCCGCCTCGCCGCCGGCTGAGCGCCGCGCCCAGCAGCTCATCGCCGCGTCGTTCGTCGTCCTCGCGGGCTACATCGGCGTTGAGGCAGTGCGCGACCTCGTCGCCGGCCACCACCCCGACGCCAGCTGGGTCGGCATCGGGCTCGCGGTCGTGACGCTCGCCACCATGCCTCCGCTGGCGATCGCCAAGCGCCGCGTCGGCGATCAGCTGGGCTCTTCGGCCACGGCGAGCGAGAGCCGCCAGACGATGCTGTGCGCCTACCTGTCCGCCGCCCTGCTCGTCGGCCTGCTCGCGAACGCCGCCGCCGGCTTGTGGTGGGCCGATCCGGCAACCGGACTTGTCATCGCGGCGGTGGCGCTGCGCGAGGCGCGAGACGCCTGGCGCGGCCGGGCTTGCGGCTGTTGTACGTGACGCTTGACGCCGCTTGCGCAGGGGCAGAAAATCGCATGGCGGAAGCTACGCCCGACCTGGAGGACGCGATGTCCTGGAAGCTTGAGGGAACGTACTTCGAGACCTGCTCCTGTGAGGTCATCTGCCCGTGCACGGCGTCGCTGGCACTCGGTGCGACCTACGACCACTGCCGCGTCACGCTCGTGTTCCACGTCACCGCGGGCGAGGTGGACTCCACGGACGTCAGCGGCCTCACCGTCGCGGCGCTCGCCGAGACGCCGAAGGTGATGACGGAGGGCAACTGGCGGTTGGGCGTGTTCATCGACGCCGCCGCTTCCGACGAGCAGGCGGAGAAGCTCGGCGCGGTCTTCGGCGGGCAACGCGGTGGCCCGATGGAGGCGCTGGGCGGGCTCATCGGGGAGAACCTCGGCGTCGAGCGCGCGCCGATCGACGTCCAGGAGGACGGCCTGCTGCACAGCGTCAGGATCGGGGACAAGGTCGACTTCGAGATCGAGGACGTCGTCCCCTTCGGCTCGGAGTCGGGCGAGCCGGCAGTCCTGACCCGGATCTTCCACCCCGCCGGCCCGGAGCTCACCGTCGCCCGCGCGACGCGGTCGAGCATCGACGCGTTCGGCATCCAGTACGAGGGGAAGGCGGCCTTCTCGAGGTCGCAGTTCTCCTGGGCCGCGTAGATGAGCGCAGTCGGCTCGCCGTCGGCCTCGGCGGGCTTGGCGCCGGCGCTCGCGGCCGTCCGTGCGCGTCTGGGCCTCGTCGCGCTGCTGTTCGGGCTCGCCGCGGTCGCATGGTGGTCGACGGCCGACCGCATGGCGGGAATGGACGACGGTCCGGGCACCGGGCTTGGATCGCTCGGCTGGTTCATCGGCGTCTGGGTCGTGATGATGGCGGCGATGATGTTCCCGGCGGTCTCGCCGACCGTCGCGCTGTACGCGCGGATGGCGCGGGGGCGCTGGGCCGGCGCGCCGCTGCTGTTCACGGCCGGCTACCTGCTGGTGTGGGCCGCGGCAGGGCTGCTGGCCTACGGCGCGTTCAAGCTCGGAAGCAGCGTGCTCGGGTCACAGCTCGCGTGGGACTCGGGCGGGCGCTGGGCCGCCGGTGGCACGCTCGTGCTCGCTGCGGCCTACGAGCTCACGCCGATCAAGCACGCGTGCCTGGCGAGGTGCCGCAGCCCGCTCGGATTCCTGCTCGGGTCGTGGCGCGACGGCCGCGCAGGCGCGATCGCGATGGGCGCCCGCCATGGCGCCTGGTGCCTGGGCTGCTGCTGGGCGCTGATGGCGGCGCTGTTCGCGCTCGGCGTGATGAGCCTGGCCTGGATGGCTTTTGTCGCAGCCCTGATCACCCTGGAGAAGACGCTGCCGTGGGGTAGGGCGGCCACCTACGGCGTCGCAACCGTGCTGGTGGTGCTGGGAATCGTCTTGGTGGCTGCGCCGGACGCGATCCCCGGCCTCAGCATCCCGGGCGATCACACGCCCGACGCGATGCGCGGCATGTCGTAGCGCTCAGCCGCCAGATGGCGAGGGCACCGCGAGCGTCCCGGACCCGTAGTCGACCTTGACGGGCGCCCGCGAGCCGGCGCCGAGGTGCCAGGCCGCGTAGAACGGGGCGCTCTCCCCCGGCGGCAGGTCGACGATCTTGCCCAGCCGCTGCAGCTCGAGCCGCGGCAGGTGGCCCGGCTGCTGCAGCGCGCCGAAGAGGCCGTGTGCGTAGGTGGTCGTGAAGGCCGCCGAACTGCGCAGGCGGCGGCCCGAGGTGTCGCGGACGAGGAGTGTCGATGCCTTGAGATGCAGCGTGCGCTTCGTCGTGTTGCGGACCTTGCCGAGCACCACGCCGTCGTGCGGCAGGCCCGGCGTCTTGAACGCCTTGGGCGCGCCGTCCCACGCCAGCGGTGCGGGCGCATGCGAGCCCCCGCCGCCGCCGCAGCCGGCGAGGGCCACGGAGGTGAGGAGCAACGTGGCGGCTTTGCTCACTTCGGCTTGGCGGGCGTGGTGAACCAGGTGCAACCCGGCGGGTTGGGCTGCGTCTTGGGGTCCCAGGCGGTGCAGGGCACCTGCGCCGCGGTCACCGCGAGGTTGGCCGGCATGTAGATCGGCGAGCCCGGACAGGCCGGCAGCGACTTCGGATCGCTGGGCGAGTTCATCTTGTTGCCCTCGAAGCAGTTGCCCGCGCCGCCCGAGTCCCACTCGAACTCCAGCCCGTTGGGCATCCGCGTGCCCGAGGGCGACTCGCCCATGATGTTGCCGATGAAGCGGTTGCCGTTGGAGGTGTCGTCCTGGTGGGCCGGGTCGTTGTCGCCGCGGATGGCCGCCGGCACGCTGAGCAGCATCACGCCCTGGCGCCAGTTGTCGTAGATGTAGTTGTCCTTCAGAAGGTCGCGGTTGCCCCCGCCGATGACGACCCCCGATCCCACAGCCGTCTGGAACTGCGGGCAGACGATGTCCTTCTTGCGATCCACGAACGGCGTGTCGATGCAGTACTGCTGGCGCTTGGAGTCGAACACGTTGTTGTTGTTCGAATAGATCTCGTTGTGCTCCCAGACGAAGCACTCCTGGGGCATGCCGGGATGGCCGCTGGCGAACGAATCGGTTGCAAGCCCCGAGGCGTTGTCGTGGAACTTCGTGTCGTGCACGTAGGTCGAGTTGCCCGCGGTGCCCGAGTAGCCGAGCGTGTTGCCGTAGCTGTCGGAGTCGCGGATCTCGATGCTCGGCTGGCCGCAACCGGTCGCCGCGCAGGTCCCATAGCTGTTGGGATCGATGTCGCAGCCCTTCATCGTCGAGCCCGGGTACAGGCCCGAGTCGCCGTTGCCGTAGGCGACGTCGTGGTCGTACAGGCCGTGCGTCGCGGTGAACGACAGGACGCCGTAGTTCTGTGCCCAGCGTGTGATGACGTGCGAGACGCGGAAGCCGTCGACCTCGACAAGGTCGATGTCGTTGAACGCCGACTGCTCGATCATGAAGTTACGCAGGAAGACCCCGTTGGCGCGGTCGATGCGCAGGCCGTCGAGCTTGCGGCGGTCGGACACGATGCTGACGTCCTGCGGGCGCTTGCCGAGGCCTTCGATCTGCAGGTTGCACAGCTGCAGGCACAGCGGTAGCGACGGCGCCAGGGGATTGTCCTCGTGGCGCGTGTCGCCGATGACGGCGATCAGGTTCTTCGAGTTGGGGCACTTGATCGCGTAGTTGCGATTGGCGCGCGTGGGCAGGTCGTTGGAGGCCGGGCCCACCGGCGGCGGGGCCGAGCGGTCGCCCTCGACGGTCACGTAGTCGTCGGCGCAGGGCGGGTTGCCAGGGGAGCCGACGGGCACGTTGCGGCTCGGCTGCTCGGAGTAGACGCCCGGCATGATCAGGATCCGGTACCCCGACTTCGCCTTGTCGATCGCCGCCTGGATGTTGTGGAACCGGCACTTCGACAGCGTCTTGAGGCGCTTGGAGAGCGTTCCCTTGTTGTGCTTGAACTCCCGCTTGAGCAGCTTGCGCGAGGCCGGCTTGCAGACGACGTTGGCGGGTCCTGCCGTCCGGTAGACCGGGACCTTCCCCTGGGCGGGGAACGCGAACGTGGTGATTCGCTCAGGATGGGCCTGGGCGGCGAGCGGAGTCATCAGGCCGATGGCGAGAGCCACGGCCACCGGAGCGTGGAGCCTGAGCATGCCGGAACCTTATGTCCCCGCCACCCGGTGCGCGCCACTAACCGGTGCGTCGCGTACTTCAGGCGCCGCTACGGCGCCTGAGCTTCACCAGGAAGCTCTTCAGCACGTTGTACGCCGGCCGTGGCTTGCCGTTGAGGCCCACGAGGGCGGAGTCCCACGTGTCTTTGCTCGTGGAGGAATTCCAGTGGTAGAGGTACACGCGCCGGATGCGCCTGGGGTTCAGCGGCACGAGCTTGTTGAACACCCAGCGCGTCGCCACCGCGGCGTGCTCGACCGACTCCGGGAACGTGACCTTGGAGCGGTTGCGGCGACGCACGATGCCACCGGTCTCGGTGAACCAGATCTCGCCCTTGGTGGCGCGCAGCAGCGCGCGTGTACCCGTGGTGCGCAGGCGATTGGCGTCGAGGTAGTTATGCAGGCCCCAATAGCGCGGCTGCAGGCCGGCTTTGTGGATGAAGGCCTTGACCCACGCGGTCATCCCCGGCATGTCGAGCAGCTCGGCGGCGAGGATGCGGCACGACGGGCAAGCTTTCTTCAGGGCGTGGTAGTAGGCCGCCACCAGCTCGGGGCGGTGACAGGTCTTCTGGCCGCAGAAGTTCGCCTCGTTCCATGAGGCGAACTGCCGGACCCACGGGTAGCGCTTGCGAAAGAGCCGCAGCTCGTGTGCCAGGCGCTCGGGGCGCGGCAGCATCCGCCTGCGGCTTTCGATCCGAGAATGGTCGAACGTGACCAGCGGCCGCACGCCGGCAAGGTGCGCGGCGTTCATCCAGACATCGAGCGCGCGGCGCTGCCAGCCGGAGTGCAGCGCGTCCCACGCGACGCTGATGCGGGCGTCGCGGATGGCGAGACTCGTGAAGAGCGCATCGGTGAACATGGCCGGCTTCTGCTCGCCGATCCCGACGACGAGCGGTGGCGGGGCTGCCACCGCACGAGCCGCCGGCAGCCCCGCGAGGGCGACCAGGCAGAAGAGAAGCGCGCGGCGGGGGCTGTCGAGGCTGAAGCGTGGCACGCGACGGTGGAGCGTCGGAGGCCGGCGCCCCCATGCGGGACACCGGCCAGCGACCGTGAGACTACGCCAGCGCGCGGCGAGCGCGCTCCGCGTCCAGGCGCCGCGCCAGCGACGCGAGGACGCCCGCGGCGTGGCCGCGGACCCGCCGCGAGGGCGGGTGGCCGCGGCCGCGGCAGCCTTGGTGCTCACGCATCACGTGTGCACGCGGGGCTGAGGCCTTGGCGATCTCGTTATGGAGCGACTGGAACATCTGGTCCATCCCTTCGGTGATTGGTGATCTGCACGACGGAAGGGCGCAGGCCGACCGGACGTGGATCACGCAAAGGGATCCGGGAACCGGGCGGCGACGCCCGCGAACCCGGTTACGAAGGACCTAGGACGCGAGCGCGGAGCGCAGCAGGGCACGACCGGCCACGGCTGCACTGAAGCTGCCGGGCTTGGGGGTCGTGATGTGGAAGCGCATAACGTTCATGAGACTTGCCTCCCGGTCCTGGGAGTTCGCGAGCGACCGTATCAGCGCGCCCCGACGGTGTCGAGGCCGATTGTTCTCAGCGGCGCAGGCCGCGGAGCAAGTTCGCCAGAACGGCGAAGGCGGGACGGGGCGTCCCGTTGGGAGAGATCAGCGCGGAGTCCCAGCTGGCGTTCCGTCCGTTCCAATGGAACACGTAGACGCGCTGGATGCGTGGGCTCAGGCGTGCAAGCGTCGTGAAGATGTAGTTGATCGCCTTGGCTGCGTGGGTCAGCGACTCACCCGTGTACTTGACGTTCGAGCCGTTGTTGCGCTTGACGACGCCACCGGTCTCGGTGAACCAGATCTTGCCCTTGACGGCCTTGAGCATCGCCTTCGTCGCCCGGGGCGTGTACTGGTTTGCGTCGGCGTAGTTGTGCAGGCCCCAGATCTTCGGCTGCTTGTGCGCGGTCTTGATGAACGCCCTGATCCAGCGCGCGAGGTTTGGTCGGTCGACCATGTCCGCCGCCACGATCGTGCACGTGCGACAGGCCTTCTGGAGCGCGAGCCACTGCTTCGCGGTCCGCGAGGCCGTCTGGCTCAGGTTCGGCTCGTTCCACGTCACCCACTCCTTGACGAAGGGGTAGCGGGCCCGCAGGCGCTTGAACTGCTTGACCAGGCTGTGGGTGTCGGGCCGGAACGACTTGCGCCCGGGCCGGCGCGACCGGTCGAAGGTCACGACGACCTGCACCCCGCTGGCCTGCGCGCCGGCCATCCAGGCATCCAGCGCGGCGGTCTGGCCTTTGTCCAGCAGGGCGTCGTAGGCGAGGTCGAGACGAGCGCGCTTGATCCCGAGCTGGGCGAAGCGCGGGTCGCTGAACATGTCGGGCTTCTGGTCGGCGATGCCGACGTCCCGCAGGCGCAGGGTCGCGTCGGCTGCGGCAGGCGCCGCAAGGACGGCGAGCAGCAGGATCAGCGGCAGTGTCGTTCGGAGGTTTTTCATCGCTGGAGGCAACGGGGGTTCATCGGAAGTTCACGCCCCGCGCTTTAGGCTGTCGGACCCGGTGGACGACCTTGCTCCCCACGCCCCCCGGCGGGCCGGCTGCGGCGCGGACAATCCTCGCAGCATCGCTGTCAGCGTGCCGACATCACCCCGAGCTCGGCTCGGCAGGTGCGCGGACGATCCTTCCTTGACGCTCTGTCAAGTAAAGTATCTTGAGCAAATGCCAACCCGGTCCTCCGCGGAGCCTTCAACGCCGAAGCGGGCCGCGATCCAAGCGTCGGTGCTGCGCGCGACCGAGGAGTTGCTCGCCGAGGGCGCGACCTATGCGGATCTGAACATCGAGCGCATTGCGACGCGCGCGGGCATCAGCCGCACGGCCTTCTACTTCTACTTCGCCGACAAGCGAGAGCTCCTCATGCGCCTCAACGAGGGCCTCGCCGAGGAGTTCTACGGCAAGGCCGACATCTGGCATTCGGGTGCCGCGGACCCCGAGGCCGAGATCCGCGAGTCGCTGGGCAACATCATGCGCCTGTACGAAGAGCACGCGACGCTGTTGCGCGTGATCACCGAGGTGGCGACCTACGACGAGGAGGTCGCGGCGTTCTGGCGAGAGCTCATGGGCCGCTTCGTCGACGCGACGCGCGAGCGCATCGAGGGCGAGCAGCGGGCGGGCAATGCGCCCATCACCGTGGCTCCCTGGCCGACGGCGTTCGCGCTGTGCATCATGAACGAGCGCGTGGTCTACGAGGAAGTCGTGCAGGGGACGGCGATCGCACGCGAGGATCTCATCGAGACGCTCGTGCAGATCTGGATGCGCGCGATCTATGACCGCTAGGTCGCTGCTGTACCTGGCGGGCGTCGCGACGCTCGCCGGGTTCAGCGCAGCCGGAGCCGCGAAGCCCCGTCCCTGCTTCGGCGCTGCCGCGCGTGCGCCGGCGGCTCCGTGCCAGAGCGCGGCCCAGCAGCTCTCGGTCACACCCTCGCCATCGTGGGCTCCCCTCGAGCTGAACGAACCCTGCACCCCGGTCCGGGCCAAGAAGCTTCCGAGAGTCTGCTGGTTCGGCCATGCGAAAGCCGGCGCGAGCGCATCGGTGGCGCTGGTGGGCGACAGCCATGCGTCTGCGTGGCGCTCCGCGGTCGCGGTCCTTGCGCGCCACGAGCGCTGGCACGGCCTGACCGTCCGCCGAAGCAGCTGCCCGTTCTCGATGGCCCGGCACAGCGGTCCGGCAGCGGAGAGCGACAGCTGCGCGAGCTGGGTCCAGAGCACGCTGCGCTGGTTCGGCCGCCACCCCGAGGTTCACACCGTTCTGGTCGCCGCTTCGGCCTACAACGGCGTGGTGGCACCCGCGGGCGCCGATGCTCACGCGGTTGCCGTCGACGGGTTTCGCGAGGCGCTCTCCGCGCTGCCGAGCTCCGTGCAGCGGATCATCGTGCTGCGCGACACCCCCCGTGCAGCGACCGACACGCTCGACTGCGTGGCTCGATCGATCAAGGCGCGCCAGCCGCCTGGGGAACGCTGCGCGCTGCCCCGCGACACGGCGCTCGTGCCCGACGCCGCCGCGGAGGCGGCGACCCAGCTTGGGTCCCCGCGTTACGGGGTCATCGATCTCACGAGCTTCTTCTGCGACGACACGCGGTGCTATCCGGTCATCGGCGGCGTCCTGGTCTACAAGGACATCAGCCACATGACGACGGTGTTCGGCAGGTCGATCGGGCCATACCTCGTGTCCCGGTACCTCGAACTACCGTCGGCCTGACGAACCTCAGCGCGACACGGCCTCGAACTCGCCGGTCTCGAGCGAACGGTGGACTTCGGCGTCGACTTCCTCCTGGGACTGGCCGGGCCGCTGGCGGCCCAGGAAGCGCCGGAACTTCAGGATCTCCAGCACGTAGACCAAGTACGCGCTGGCCAGGAGCACGAGCAGGCTCAGGGCGCCCATGACCGCGGTCCAGCCCGCATGCAGATGGCCGTGGTTGTCGGAGTAGGGAACGAAGCGCAGCGCGAGCGCCAGGCCCGCGAGGCACGCGGTCCAGGCGTACAGGTACAGCACGGTCCGGCGCTGGCTGAACCCGATGCGACTGAAGCGATGGTGGAAGTGGTTGGCATCGGCGACGTACACGGGCCGCCCGTACTTCATCCGCTTGAGCACGACGAACGTCGTGTCCAGGAACGGCACGGCCAGGACCATCAGCGGGATCACGACCGCGACCAGGGCGTTGGTCTTCAGCGAGCCCTGGACCGACACCATCCCGAGCAGGTAGCCCAGCAGGTTCGAACCGCAATCGCCCATGAAGATCGACGCCGGGTGGAAGTTGTGGCCGAGGAAGCCGATCGCCGCGCCGGCGGTGATCGCGGCGAGCACGGCGGCCGAGCCCTTGTCGAGGTCGAACGCGATGATCGACAGGGCGATCGCCGAGATCGCACAGACGCCGGCGGCCAGCCCGTCGATGCCGTCGGAGAGGTTGACGACGTTGATGATCGCCACGAGGCCGAGGACGGTCAGCGGCCGGCCGGCGCTTCCGAGGTCGACCCGGTGCACGAACGGCAACGTGAAATGGTCGACGAGCACGCCGGTCAGAACCGGCGGGAGCACGGCGCCGATCTGCCCGGCGAGCTTCACGGGCGCCGGCAGGTCGAAGATGTCGTCGAGCGCGCCGACCAGCGTGATGATCGCCGCGCCCCACAGGATCGCCTGCCACTCCTTGTTGCCGCCCAGCAGCCACAGCGCCATCGCGCCACCGGAGCCGGCGAAGATCGCCAGCCCACCCAGCAGCGGGGTCGGCCGCTCCGACAGGCCGCGACCGCGCGGCTGATCGACGGCCCCCAGCCGCACGGCGAGCCGCGCGGACAGGGGCGTGACCGCGAACGTCACAACCGCCGCGAACAGCCCCGCAAAGAGGGCGTCTAGCCCCGTGCGGTTCATGGCGGAAGTCTGTCAGGGACGGAGGTCGGGTCAGGCTGTCGCTGCGATCCGCAGGTGCTCGTAGAGCGGATAGCGCTCGGCGATCGCCGTGACCCGGTCGCCCAGTTCGGCGCGCGCGCCGTCGAAGGCGGGGGTCAGCGCGGTGGCGATGATCTCACCGACCTCGGCGAAGTCGGCGTCCCGCAGGCCACGCGTGGCAAGCGCGCTCGTGCCGACGCGCAGGCCGCTGGTGACCATCGGCGGACGCGGGTCGAACGGAACCGCGTTGCGGTTGACCGTGATGCCGACGTCGTGGAGCCGGTCCTCGGCCATCTGCCCGTCGATCTCGGACTCGCGCAGGTCGACGAGCGCGAGATGGACGTCGGTCCCGCCGGTGAGGACGTTGACCCCGTGGCCCGCCTTCAACAGCGCCTCGGCGACGGCCTTCGCGCCGTCCACCGTCCGCTGCTGGCGCTCGCGGAACAGGTCGGTCGCGGCGATCTTGAAGGCGACCGCCTTGCCGGCGATGACGTGCTCGAGCGGCCCGCCCTGCTGGCCCGGGAACACCGCGGAGTTGATCGGCTTGGCGTACTCCTCCTTGCAGAGGATGAGCCCACCACGGGCGCCGCCCAGCGTCTTGTGCACGGTCGACGTCACGACGTCGGCGAGCGGCACCGGGTTCGGGTGCAGGCCGGCGGCGACGAGCCCCGCGAAGTGGGCCATGTCGACCATCAGGATGGCGCCGACCTCGTCGGCGATCGCGCGGAAGCGCTCGAAGTCCAGGAACCGCGGGTAGGCAGACCAGCCCGCGAGGATCAGCTTCGGTTTGCGCTCCTTGGCGATCCGCTCGACCTCGTCCATGTCGATGAGGCTCGTCTCGCGGTCGACCTCATACGGTGCGATGTCATAGAGGCGGCCGGACACGTTGAGCTTCATGCCATGGCTGAGATGGCCGCCGTGGGGCAGCGCAAGGCCGAGGATGGTGTCGCCCGGCTGCAGGAGCGCGTGGTAGACGGATGTGTTGGCCTGCGCGCCGGCGTGGGGCTGGACGTTGGCGTGCTCGGCGCCGAACAGCGCCTTGGCGCGGTCGATCGCCAGCTGCTCGATGATGTCGACGAACTCGCAGCCGCCGTAGTAGCGCCGCCCGGGGTAGCCCTCGGCGTACTTGTTGGTCAGCACGCTCCCCTGGGCATCGAGGATCGCCTGGGGCACGAAGTTCTCGCTGGCGATCATCTCCAGCGTGCGCTGCTGGCGCAGCAGCTCCTGGTTGAGCGCGTCGGCGACCTCGGGGTCGACATCGGCGAGCGGGCGGTTGAAGAAGTCGGGCGGCAGGTCGGACATCTCGGATTCCTCCGGTGGTCGGTGTGCTGCCCAGGCGCGCGGCGATCGGTCGGCCGCCGTTCCCTGGAGGTGTGACTCCTCCCTAGGCGCCGGTCGCGGCGGCTGACTGCGACGGTAGCACGGACGCCTGACCGCGCTCGAGGTCGGCGATCTGGCCCACTCGGCGGGCGTGGCGCCCGCCTTCGAACGCCGTTCTCAGGAAGCTGCCAACGATCGCGTCGGCCTGCTCGGGCTTGAGCCGTGCCCCGCTGAGCGTGACCACGTTCGCGTCGTTGTGACGGCGCGCCATCTCGGCCTCGGCGGCGTCGTGGGCATTGACGGCCCGCACGCCCATGACCTTGTTCGCGACGATCGAGACGCCGACGCCAGACCCGCAGGCGAGGACTGCGCGGTCGGCCTCGCCGCCGGCGACGAGGCGACTGGCCTCCTCGGCGAAGCGGGGGTAGTCGACGGAATCCGGCGTGCCGGTTCCCACATCGACGATTTCGTGGCCGGCGCGCTCGAGCACCTGCCGCACGTGCTCCTTGAGATGGAACCCGGCGTGGTCAGATCCCACGGCGATCCTCATGTGCCTTGCAGCTCCTCCAAGCCCTGATCGATCGAAGTGACCGGACTGTAGCCCAGGTCGCGGCGGGCTCGTGAGATGTCGATCGTGCGCTCCTGGGAGGCCAGCCAGAAGGCCAGCCGCGGTCGGCCGGGCAGCGGCAGGATCATGTCAGTCGCGACGCCACCTCGTCCGCGGGCATCAGGCCCTGGCGGACGATCTCGTAGGTCCCGTCGTGTGCGAAGCCCCGTAAGTCGACGACGGTCGACGGCGTGCCCGGCAGCTCGCCGCCGTCGAGCACCAGCTCGGCGCTGTCGCGCAGGCCGAGCGGGACGTCCTGCAGTCGCCGTGCGTCGGGGCGCCCGGCGAAGTTTGCGCTCGTCTGCAGCACGGGCCAGCGAACCTCCCTGAGCGGCGTGTCGAGCGCCGGGACGCGCAGGCCGAGCGTGCCCGGATCGTTGCCGCAGGCCAGCGGATAGCGGTGCGCGGGATTGGGGACGAGCAGCGTCACGGCGCCGGGCAACAGCCGCCGTGCGGCCTCGCGCACGTCGGCGTCGATCTCCGCGAGCGTCTCGAGGGCGAGCTCGATGTCGAAGAACATCACGGCGCTGGGCTTGTCCATCGGGCGGCGCTTGAGCAGGTGGATGCGCTGCACCGTCTCCTTGGTCTCGGGGTCGCAGCCGAGCCCATAGACGGTGTCCGCCGGGAAGATGGCGAACCCGCCCACAGCCATGCAGCGCTCGAACGTCGCAGCGTCCTCGGCGCTGATCACCGCCGCCCCACCACCACGCGCTCGATACCCGCCAGGTCGCGCAGCACCTCGACCCCGCGACCGGCCATGAGCTCCGCAACGGCCGCCGCCTGGCCGGCCCCGACCTCGACGGCCAGGAGCGGCGCGTGCGCCTCGGCAACGAGGCGGCGGATCACGTCGAGCCCGTCGGCGCCTGCGAACAGCGCGCCCGGGGGCTCGTGGCGCAGCTCGGCGGGCAGTACCGCGTCCGCCTCGACGTATGGCGGGTTGGCAAGGACGGCGTCGACGTGCCCCACCCCCGCCAGCAGGTCACCGACCGCGAACTCCACGTCGATGCCCAGCCGCTGCGCGTTCACACGCGCGACCGCGACCGCTTCCGCGCTCGCGTCGCTGCCGCTCACGTGCAGGTCGGGGCGCTCCTGCTTGAGCGCCAGCGCGACGGCGCCGCTGCCGGTGCAGGCGTCGTGCACGCGGGCGCCGTCGGGGAGCGTCAGCCCGACCTCGACGAGCAGCTCGGTCTCCGGGCGCGGGACGAGCACGCGCCGGTCCACGATGACGTCGATGTGGCGAAAGCCCTTGGTCCCCAGCAGATAGGCGACGGGCTCGCGCCCGGCGCTGCGCCGGCGCACAAGGTCCTGGAACGCCCGCACCGCGGCGCCCTCGACCGGGCGCTCGGGATGCATCACCAGTGCCGCTCGGTCGACTCCGAGCGCGTGGGCGAGCAGCAGCTGGGCGTCGAGATCCGGCGTTTCCGAGCCGGCGGCAGCGATCGCGATCCGCGCCGAGTCCAGCGCCTCGCGGACGGGCGTACCGACGGGCCTCACGCCGCCGCTTGCGCCTCGAGGCGGCGACGCTTCTCGTCGGCCTCGAGCCCGGCCGTGAACTCGTCGAGCTCGCCCTCGAGCACGGCGTCGAGGTTGTGGGCGGTCAGCTTGATCCGGTGGTCGGTCACGCGGCGCTCGCCGTAGTTGTAGGTCC
>JAWVFZ010000206.1:0-7882 GCA_033855555.1 Solirubrobacteraceae bacterium | reverse complement strand
CCCCGGCGTCGACCGGGATGGCAGCCGACACGGCCGCACGGCGCCGGTCGCTTTCCTGCTGGAGGCGGACCGCATCCTCGACCGCGGCGGCCAGCTCCCCCGCCGTGGCGAAGCGGTCATCGGGATCCTTGGCCGTGGCGCGCCCGACGATCTCATCGAAGGCCTCGACCAGCTGCGGGCGCTGGGTGCGCGGCAGCGGCGGCGGATCGGTGACGTGCGCCCACAGCTTGGCCATGTCGCTGTCCTTGGCGTAGGCCACGCGCCCGGTCAGCATCTCGAACAGCACGCAGCCCAGCGAGTAGACGTCGGCACGACGGTCGACGTTGCGGCCCTGGATCTGCTCGGGCGCCACGTAGTCGGGCGTCCCGACCCATCCGCCGGTGCGGGTCAGGGCGCCGATCGACCCGAGCCGCTTGGTCAGCCCGAAGTCCGTGAGGTAGACCTGCTCGTAGTCGCCGGTCCCCGAGAGGAGGATGTTCGCGGGTTTGACGTCGCGATGGACGAGCCCCCGCTCGTGAGCGACGTCGAGCGCCGAGGCGACCTGATGGACGATCCGCGCGACCCGCGTTAGGTCCATCGGGCCGCGGTCGATCACCGCGCGCAGGTTCGTGCCGGGCACGAACCGCATGGCGAGGTAGAGCACGTCCTCGAACTGGCCGCCGCGGTGGATCGGCACGATGTTCGCGTGCTCCAGCGATGCCGCGAGCTTGCACTCGGCCTTGAACCGCGCCACCGCGGTCTCATTCTGAGAGTGCTCCGGGGCGATGATCTTCAGGGCCACGGGCCGGTCGAGATCGGGATCGGTCGCCTTGTAGACGACGCCCATGCCGCCGCGGTCGATGAGGGACTCAATCCGGTAGCCCGCGAAGATTGAACCCGGCGTGAGCTGCGAGATCGCAGCCGCGGACCGCTTGCTGGCATCGGCCATGACAGGCCACCTTCCATGGAAACGTTCGGTCCCGCCGAAGGCGATCCATCGCCCCTTTTCTGCTAGGCGAATCGCCCCGGCAGTCAGGCTGATGCTAGATCGGCGCAGGGGCCAGAAGCAAGGGACGTGTCCGCCCCCCTGCTCCGGCGCTGTCCCGCGCTCACTACCATCCGGCGTCCTGCGCTTGATGGTCTCGGTCCAGCCTCCGCAACACCGCGACGCGATCGACGGCGTCCGAGGACTGGCCGCACTCAGCGTGCTCGCGTTCCATGTCTGGCTCTATCGCACGGATCGTCCCCACGGGCGCCGGAGCGCGCTGATCGATCACGTCCTCTTCTCGGCCAACATCGGGCTGATCGCGTTCTTCGTGCTGTCGGGCTTCCTGCTCTACCGCGCCTACGCGCGCGCAGCGCTGTCCGGGGCCGCGCCGCCGGGGGCGGTCGGCTACGCGCGCCGGCGCATCGCGCGGATCGTCCCGGCCTACTACGTCTGCGGGATCGGGTGCGTCATCCTCTATGTGACCGTGGGGCCGGACACGATCCTCCCGTCGCCAGCATCGCTGCCCGCGTTCGCGCTCTTCGCGCAGAACTACTCGCTGAACACGCTGATGCAGCTCAACCCGGTGCTGTGGACGCTTTCGATCGAGGCGGCGTTCTATGCGGTGCTGCCACTGATCGCGCTGGCGGCCGCGCACCTGGAGTTCAAGGCCCATGCACTGCTGCTTGTCGGGCTGATCGGCGGCGGGGTGGGCTTCAACGTCCTCGATCACCAGCTGCTCGCCGGCGAGATCCCCGGAAAGACACTGCCCGCCTACATCGGGGTCTTCGCCGTCGGCATGCTCGCCGCGCTGCTCGTCGAACGGCGCAACAAGTCTCTTACCGCAGGCTTCACCGCGATCTGCATGCTGCTCGGGTTCGCGATGGTGATCCTGCGCGCGGTCTGGAACGAGTCCCCCATAGGCGATCCGCTGGCGCGGGCTGCGCTGCTTGCGCCGTTGTCGGCAGTCGGCTTCGCCCTTGTGGTCGCGGCGGCCGCCGAGGGCCGCGGCCCGGCGATCGCCTGGCTGCGCGGGCGCCCGCTCGCCTACGCCGGGCTCGTGTCCTACGGCGTCTACCTCTGGCACGTGCCGGTGATCCTGGTCCTCGATCACAACGGGGCGCTGCCGGCGTCGCTGGCGCCACGGATGCTGGT
Source organism: Solirubrobacteraceae bacterium (assembly GCA_033855555.1). GTDB lineage: Bacteria > Actinomycetota > Thermoleophilia > Solirubrobacterales > Solirubrobacteraceae > AC-49. The sequence continues at coordinate 5,763 of JAWVFZ010000206.1, read as the reverse complement.
GGTCGCTGCGGTGACGCTCGCGGTCGCCACCGTCAGCTGGCGGGTGGTCGAGCAACCCGTGATCGCACGCGTGCGTGACCGCCGCGGCCGCGCACGCGGCTGGGCGAAGCCGGCGGTCGAGGTCGCATGAGGTCGCGTGGCGCGCTCATCGCGCTTGCCCTCGGCTGGGCGATGATCCTGCAGTCGATCGGCTGGGCGCAGACCTCCTACTACGCCTTCGTCAAGGCGCTCGGGCACGGGACGACGACGATCGACGCCTACCACTGGGAGACCCGCGACAAGTCCTACATCAACGGGCACTTCTACTCCGTCAAGGCGCCCGGATTGGCCTTCGCGCTCACGCCGCCGTGGCTGGTGCTCGATGCGGTGGGCGCCCCCGCGCTCGCCAAATCTGCTGCCGACACCGCGCGCGCCGGCGGGGCGCGGCAGTGGACCTACCGGGGCCTCAACGTCCACGCCTACGGCTATGACCGCGTCCGCGCCGCGGAGATCAAGCGCCGGATCGAGATCCAGGCGCCGATGGTCTGGGCGCTGGGATTGCTCGGGACGGTGCTCCCGGCGCTCGCGCTGCTGCTCGTGACGCGCCGGCTCGTGGAGCGGATCGAGCCCGGGCTCGGGACGCTGACGGCGGTGACGCTCGGCGGCGCGACGCTCGTGATGCCGTTCGCGGTCAACCTGTTCAGCCATGTGCTGGCGGCGTTGCTGGCGTTCGCCGCGTTCGCCGTTGCGTGGCGCGAACGCGAACGACCACACCCGCGGCTGGCGGAGATCGCGCTCGCCGGGCTGCTGTGCGGTCTGGCCGTGACGACCGAGTATCCGCTGGCGCTCGCCGGCGCGATCATCGGCGTCTACGCGGTTCTGCGTGGCGCCGGCGTCCGCGCCCGCGCGCGGCGCGGCCTGGCCTACGCCGCCGGGGTCGGCCTCGGGGTGTTGCCGCTGCTGATCTACAACGTGGTCGCGTTCGGGTCGGTCACGACGCTCTCCTACAACAACGCCGTCAACGAGCAGGGGCGCAGCGGCCACGCCACGCTGGGCCTCAACGACGGCGGGTTCTTCGGCATCGGCCTGCCCGATCCGCGCAAGGCGCTCGAGATCCTGGTCTCCCCCCGCGGGATTCTGGTGCTGACGCCGATCGTCTTCATGGGCCTGCTCGGCACCGCGGTGATGTGGGCCCGCGGCCGGCGGGCCGAGTCCTCGGTCATCGGCGCTGTCGTGGCCGCGTACTTCCTCTACGACGCCGGCTACTGGCTGCCGATGGGCGGCGGCTCCCCCGGCCCGCGGTTCCTGTTCCCGGCGCTGCCGTTCCTGGCGCTCGGCATCGCCGTGGCCTGGCGCCGGTGGCCGCTGCCGACGCTCGCGCTCGCCGTCGTCTCGGCGTTCACGATGGTCACCGCGACCGTCACCTACCCGCTGGTCACCTTCGGCGACACGGCCCAGTGGACGCACCGCGCGGCCGACGCGAACTTCCAGCACACCGTCCTCTCGCTGTTCGGGCTCGACAACGGCTGGCTGGCCGTGGCGCCGGTGCTGGCGCTGTTCTTCGCCGCGGCGGTGTTCGCCGCCCGCTCGGCGAGCTCGCTGCGCTTCCACCGCCAGCGGCGTGCCGCCTGGGCGGTGCTCGCCGCCTGGGGTCTCCTCGCGGGAGTCGCTGCTCCGAAGCTCGGCGAGACGGTGATCGCCGGGCGCGTGGTCGGGCCGACAGGCGTGATCGATCACCGCGGGCACACGGCGCTCGTGCTCCTCTCGCTGCTGCTCGCGGGCGTCACGCTCGGCCTGGCGGCGTGGCGCTCAGCGAAGGTCGTAGACGACGAGGCGACCCACGATGGCCCGCGCGATCCCGAGACCGGCGACGGGTCGATTCCGCCATTGCGCCCAGGGAGTGCCCACCAGCCGGTCGGCGTGCAGCACAACCGTCCGAACCTTGAGACGACGTAGCGCGGCCACCGACGTCCGGTCGGGGAACCCCGTCATCCCCTCCAGGATCCGCGTCGTGCGCCACGGCGTGATGCTGCTGCGCCCGTTGACCAGTCGCGGGAAGCCGTCGGTCGACCACAGCAGATAGCGCCGGTTGTCGTCGGCCGTTGCCGGAAGCTCCAGCAGCGGGTCCGCCAGGCCGGCCAGCCCCGCTGGAGCGAGGGGGGCGCGCGGGTGGGGGTACCAGCGCCCCGGGCCGAACCCGGCGCCCTCGGCGAGCACGGCGAGCAGCGCGAGCGGCACGATCCAGCGCGCGGCGCCCGCCCGGCGGGCCGTCAGGCGAGCGACGCCGCCCGCGGCCAGCAGGGCGAGCGCGAGCGTCGTGAACGTGTGTAGCCGTTCGGGAACACGGATCCCCGACCACCCGGGAACGAGCTCGTAGAGCGCGCGGTAGGGAAGGAACCGGCCCAGCCCGTGGACCTCGAAGCCCATGGAGAGGACCGCGAACACCACGGCCGCGCCAAGCAGCGCACGGCGCAGGCCGCGCGGCCACGCCGTCCACGCGACCCCCAGCGCCGCCAGCAACAGCGTCGCGATCCCGGGGAACAGCGTCTGCTCGGCGACGGCCGGCAGGTCCTTTCGCAGCCCCGCGGTGACCGGCCCCCAGATCGGGTTCAGCGACGACGCGGTCGCGAAGGCCCGCGGCCCGACGCTGTAGGTCGCAACCGTCTGCGGGCTGCGGCGGGAGTCGGGCTCGTCGGAGCGCACTTGCAGGTAGGGCACGGCCAGGAATGCCGTCACTATCGCCACCGTCGCGATGCCGGCTGCCGTCGCGCGCGGCGCCACCAAGGGGCGTCCCAGTCGCCACCAGACCAGCGGCACGCCGACCAGGAGCCCGAGCAGCAGCGGCAGCCCGAGCGAGAACCCGATCGAGACCTGCCACGCCACGAGCGCCCAGCCTGCATAGACGAGACCTCCGCGGTCCCGCCGATAGCCGCCGATCAGCAGCGCGATCGCGAGCGGGATCGCGCCGCTGGACAGGATCTGCAGGTGCCCGCCCTGCTCCAGCCGCCACGGCGTGTACGCGAACGCCGCCCCGGCGACGCACGCCGCTCCCGCGCCCAGACCCAGCTCGCGCGCCAGCACGTACGCGCCGGCGAACGCCAGCGCGCTCGCGAGCAGGAACACGACGTCGTACCGCGCGACGGCCGCCTCCACCCCGTGCCCCGGGATCGCCAGCGGCGCGTAGCCGACCAGCGCATCCGACAGCGCCAGCGTGTCGCGACCCGGCCAGAACTGGTTGGACTGAAAGAAGTCCAGCGGCTGCGTGACGAGCGCGTGGCCGCCCCACGCCAGCTGCCACGCCTGCGCGAGCGGATCGCCCATGTCCTTCGGCAGGTCGCTGCCGAGGTGCAGCACGAGCGGCCAGAACATGGCCACCGCGAGCCCGATCGCGCCGATCGCGAGCACCAAGAGCTCACGGGCTGTCCAACGCGCCGGCGGCGTCCCGCGGGGATTGCCGGGCGATGGAGGCACAGCGGCGCGGAAGTCTACGTCGGGTCCCCTCCCACCCGCACCACCGTCCGGCCTCGCCCCTGGCCGGACAGCAAGCGGCCGATCGCATCCTCGACGTCGTCGAGCGCGACCTCGTCTGCCAGCGCTGCCAGCGTCGCCGAGTTCACGCGCTGCGCCGCGCGGGCCCATATCTCACGACGCCGGGGCATCTCGACCTGCACCGAGTCGATCCCGAGCAGCGAGACGCCGCGCAGGATGAATGGCAGGACGGTCGTGTTCAGCGCCGCGCCGCCGGTCAACCCACAGGCGGCGACCGACGCGCCATAGCGGAGACCCCGCAAGACGGTCGCGAGCGTTGGGCCACCAACGCAGTCGACGGCGCCGGCCCACTGCTCCGTCTCCAGCGGTCGACGGCTCTCGGCCGCCAGCTCGTCGCGCCCGACGATCTCCGCGGCCCCCAGCCCGCGCAGGAAGTCGTGGGCGTCGGCCTTGCCCGTGCTGGCGTGAACCTCGTAGCCGAGCCCGCTCAGGATGGCTACGGCGCAACTTCCCACACCTCCCGTGGCACCCGTCACGAGCACTGGACCGTCCGCCGGTCGCGCCCCACGAGCTTCGATCGCGTCGACCGACATGGCAGCCGTGAACCCGGCGGTCCCGAGCACCATCGCCTCGCGCAGGCTCAGCCCTGCGGGCAGCGGGAGCGCCCACGCCGCAGGGATCCGGGCAAGCTCGGCATAGCCGCCGTGGTGGGCGACGCCGAGGTCGTAGCCATGGGCGATGATCGCTGTCCCGGCCGGGAACTCGGCAGAGGAGGACTCGACCACCGTTCCGCTGAGGTCGACTCCCGGGATCAGCGGGTTGATGCGCGCCACGCGCCCATCGTGTGACGCCGCCAACGCGTCCTTGTAGTTGACGCCGGACCAGGCCACGCGGACGAGCAGATCGCCATCGCCGAGCTCGGCTCGGTCCACCGCACGAAGCCCACGGTGGTCGGCGCCGTCGCTTGGCGCCGAGACGAAGGCGCGGATCTCTTCGGGCACGACCTGCTGCATATCACCTACAACGCGGCCACGCCGGCCTCGGCCACCTCCTGGTCCTGCTCGACGCTACCGCCGCTGACACCGATCGCGCCGACCACGCGGCCGCCGGACACCAGCGGAATCCCGCCGGCGAACACGATCAGGCGCCCGCGGTTGCTGGCCTCGATCCCGTACAGCGGGCCGCCCGGCTGCGCAAGCGGCGCCAGGTCCTTCGTCGGCATGTCGAACGCGCGCGCGGTGTAGGCCTTGTTCTGCGCGATGTCGATCGAGCCCAGCCACGCGTCGTCCATGCGGGCAAAGGCGACGAGATTGCCGCCTTCGTCGACGACCGCGATGTTCATCGGCACGCCGATCTCCACGGCCTTTGCCTGAGCTGCCATGAGAATGGCCTGAGCTGCGCTGAGCGTGACCAATGCGATCGACCCCTTGACCTTGCCGGCAGTGGGTCGGATCCTCGCAGCGCGGTCGCCGCATGGCCAATGTCCCTTGGGCTGGGCGCCGCCAGTCAGGCGAGCAGCACCTGCGGCATCTCGAGCGAGGACTAGATCCGGCAGTAGGACACGGGCGCCGCGGCGCCGGGCACGACGACGTCAACGCGGAAGCGGTCGGCGACCACGCGTAGATCCGGGGCGTCGTATGAGAGGCCCTCGTCCGCGCCGGGCGCGACGACGACCGCCCCCGTGGCGGGCCGCCCGCCGTCGTCGCCGGTCTGCGCGGGAACGTCGAAGGAGTCGAACGGCACCGCGCGCCCATCGCGCGCGCCGCGCAGGAACGCAGCGAAGCCGGCGTCCGGCGTGTGGATGTTCAGCCAGGTCGCGTCGTCGGCCTCGTCGTTCATGAAGCTGTGCGCGACGCCGGGCGGCGCGGACACGAACGTCCCGGCCGGCGCCCGCACGACTCGCTCGCCCTGCTGGCCCAGCGCGAACCGCAGCGCGCCGGTCAGCACGTAGAACGCGTCGGTGTGCTCGCGGTGCAAATGGAGGTCCGGTCCGCGCTCGCCGGCGGAATACCGCGACCACGTGACGGTCACCGCCTCGCCGGCATGCAGGATCATGACGTTGCGGGCGTCGCGGTCGCTGATCGTCTCGCCGTCCGAGCGCCAGACCATCTCCTGCAACGAGTCCTCCCACGCCGGCGCGTCGAACCACGCCGCCTCGGCCGACGCGATGCCGACGGCGCGCAGCCCCGCCAGCACCTCCGCGTCGTCGGCCGACCGCGCGACGACGTCGCCGAACGTCTCCACGTCGATCCCGAGCAACGCCAGGCAGCGCCGGTCCACCGGGCACGGGTGCAC
>JAWVFZ010000205.1:0-3496 GCA_033855555.1 Solirubrobacteraceae bacterium | reverse complement strand
CCGAGATCCTCGACTACGCCGATCGCCACGCGCGGGCCGAGCGGCGCCTGTTCCCGAGCGACCCCGGCGAGGCCGCCGAGGTGCGTGAGCTGCAGCGCGGCTTCGACGAGCGGCTGGGTCCGAGCGGCCGCCTCTGGATGTACGACTCCCTGCGTGGCAACCGCGAAGTCGTCATGAAGTACGGGCCCACCGGGGTGCCGGCCTGGGAGCGCCGCTCGCTGCCGTTCGCCTATCCGCTGATGGCGCGGATGATCGATCGGATCCTCGACATCGAGCCCGCCACGGTCGCCGCGTCCGAGCGGGAGTTCCGCGCGGTGTTCGACGAGGTCGGCGAGCGCCTCGCCGACGGCAGGTCCTACCTGGTCGGGGATCGCTTCTCCGCAGCCGACCTGACCTTCGCGGCGCTCGCGGCTGCGGTCCTGATGCCGCCGCAGTACGGGGTGCCGCTGCCGCGGGCCGAAGAGCTGCCGGCCGCGATGGCCGCGAAGGTGCGCGAGCTGCGCGCGCATCCCGCGGGCGTGCACGCGCTGGCGATGTTCAGCAGCGAGCGCTGAAGCCTCAGGCACTCAGCTCGTAGGCGCCGGGCTCGATGCGCGCCGTCCTGCGCCGATACGTGCTCCACAGCCAGGGCCACTGGTTGGGGTCATTGCCGTTCTCGTCGACGTACCAGCTCGTGCAGCCGGTGTGCCAGACCGTCCCGGCGAGCGCGGCGCGCAGCTCGCGGTCGAACGCCTCGGCCTGCTGGCGCTTCAGCTCGATCCGCCGCGCGTTTGCGCGCTCGAGCTCGCCGAGCGCCGCGATGACGTGGTCGACTGCCGCCTCGATCGTGTAGATGACCGAGCCTGTGCCGCCGTTGGTGTTGGGCCCGTAGAGCAGGAACATGTTGGGAAACCCGGGGACGCTCATCCCGAGATACGCGCGCGGGACCTGCGCCCACTCCTGCGCGAGCGTGCGCCCCTCGGCGCCGGTGATCTCCATCGGCGCGACGAACCCGTGCGCCTTGAAGCCGGTGGCCAGGACGAGCACGTCGGCCGGGCGCTCGGTGCCGTCCTCGGTGCGGATGCCGCCCCGGGTGACCTCGGCGATCCGCTCGGTGACGAGGTCGACGTTGGGGCGCGCGAGCGTCGGATACCACTCGTCGGTGAGCATGATTCGCTTGCAGCCGACCTCGTCGCTCGGCGTCACCTTCCGCCGCAGCTCGGGGTCGGCGATCGCCTTCGAGATCTGGCGCCGCCCGGCGGCCCGGAACGGGGCGAGCAGCCAGCGCCTGCCGGTCATTGCGGCGGCGCCGGCCTCCATGAAGGCGAAGATCGCCGCGCGGTCCAGCCGCTGCAGGATCGGGAAGCGCTCAAACAGGCGCTGGGTCCGCTCGCTGTAGGCGAAGTCCATCTTCGGGAACGTCCAGCCGGGCGAGCGCTGGTAGACGTCGACGTGCTCGGCGATCGGCTGGATCGCAGGAATGACCTGGACGGCGCTGCACCCGGTGCCGATGACGGCGACCCGCTTGCCGGCAAGATCGACGTCATGGCGCCACTGCGCCGTGTGGAACGCGGGCCCCGCGAAGCTCTCGAGCCCGGCGATCGCCGGCACCGCCGGCACGGACAGCTGCCCGCACGCCGTCACCAGGACGTCGGTCTCGTGCGTGCCCGCGCTCGTCTCGAGGACCCAGCGGTTGCGCTCCTCGTCCCACCGCGCACTGGTGACCTCCGTGCCGGTGCGGATCCGGTCGAGGACCCCGTGGCGCCGCGCGACATCCTCGAGGTAGGCCTGGATCTCCGCCTGCGGCGCGTAGCGGCGCGACCAGCGCGGGTTGGGCTCAAATGAGAACTCGTAGAGGTGGGACGGGACGTCGCACGCGGCGCCTGGATACGTGTTGTGGTGCCAGACGCCGCCGACGCGCTCGCCGCGCTCGAAGACCGTGACGTCGTCGTAGCCGGCGCGGTTGAGCATCACGGCGGCGCCGATGCCGCCGAAGCCGCCACCAACCACCGCCACCGACGTCCGCATCGGCCGGACACTACCGCGACACGCGCAATGCGTAGGCTTCGGGCGCAATGGGCTGGCGCGACACGATCAACGGCCGGATGATGAGTGCGACGGGCTACCGGATCGTCCGGGCCGACCGGCCCGCTCCGAAGAAGGCCAAGAAGCGCCCGGTCCCCTTCCCGCCCTACTACGACCACGAGACGCGGGCGATCATCCGCGCCGTGCGCCCCTGGACGATGACGTCCCGCGAGAAGCTGTTCGCGTTGGTGGTCGCGGTTCGCTATGTGCTCGACCACGAGATCCCCGGCGCGATCGTCGAGTGCGGCGTCTGGCGCGGCGGCAGCATGCAGGCGATCGCGCGTGTGCTGGAGGGCCGCGGCGCGGTCGATCGCGAGTTGCACCTGTTCGACACGTTCGAGGGCATGCCGCCGCCCACCGGGGAGGATGTGAAGCACGGCGGCCCGACGGCCGCCGAGCTGCTGCGCACGCGCCCGCGCACCGCCAACGTCTGGGCGATCGCCGACCTCGAGGACGTGCGGGCCGGCATGTCGCAGCTGAGCTATCCGGCTGAGCGCATCCACTATCACCCGGGCCTCGTCGAGGAGACGATCCCGGATCAGGCTCCGGAGCAGATCGCCCTCCTACGTCTGGACACGGACTGGTACGCGTCCACCAAGCACGAGCTCGATCATCTTTACGATCGTGTGCCACCCGGTGGCGTCGTGATCATCGACGACTACGACTACTGGGAGGGCTCGCGCAAGGCGGTCGACGAGTTCATCGAGCGCACCGGCGCGCGCCTGCTGCTCGCTCCGATGGGTTCGGGGCGCATCACGATCAAGCCGTAGCTCAAACGAAGGAGCGCAGAGCATGAGCGCCGTTCCAACGATCGAACTCAACGACGGTCGAACGATCCCGCAGCTCGGCTTCGGGGTCTTCCAGATCGATCCGCCAAAGACCGCCGAGGCCGTCACCCGCGCCCTGGAGGTCGGCTACCGGCACATCGACACTGCGGAGATGTACGGCAACGAGAAGGGCGTCGGCGAGGCCGTCCGCGCGTCCGGGCTCGACCGCTCAGACGTCTTCGTCACCAGCAAGCTCAACAACGGGTTCCATCGCCCCGACGACGCCCGCAAGGCGTTCGACGGGACGCTCGAGGCGCTGGGGTTCGACTACGTCGACCTCTTCCTCATCCACTGGCCGCTGCCGACGCTCTACGACGGCGACTTCGTGTCGACGTGGAAGGTGCTCGAGGAGCTCCAGCAGGACGGCCGGGCCCGTTCGATCGGTGTCTCGAACTTCCAGGTCGACCACCTCGAGCGCCTCGCCGACGAGACCGACGTCGTGCCGGCCGTCAACCAGATCGAGCTCCATCCCTACCTGCTCAACGAGGAGGTTCGTGCCTACGACGAGGAGCACGGCATCGGCACGCAGGCGTGGTCGCCGATCGCCCAGGGCGAGGTCCTCGACGACCGGACGATCACGATGATCGCCGACAGGGTCGGCAAGA
>JAWVFZ010000204.1:0-5472 GCA_033855555.1 Solirubrobacteraceae bacterium | reverse complement strand
ATCCCTACGTCGCGCCGTTCAGCGGCAACATCATCGAGCTGTGCCCGGTGGGCGCGCTGACCTCGCAGCCCTACCGCTTCCGCGCGCGCCCGTGGGACATCGAGCAGGCCGGCTCGCTGTGCACGCTTTGTCCCTCGCAGTGCAACGTCTCCTTCACCGTCCGCGACGAGCGCGTCCTGCGCGTTCTCGCCCGCGACCATCCCGAGGTCGACGACGGCTGGCTCTGCGACAAGGGCCGCTTCGCCTACCAGGCCATCCATTCCGACGACCGCGTCACGAGCCCGATGATCCGCGACTCCGGCGTGCTGCGCGAGGTCAGCTGGGAGCTCGCGCTGGAGGAGGCCGCGGCCGCGCTGGGCCGCGCCAAGGGCAAGGCTGCCGCGCTCGTCGGCGGCCAGACGACCAACGAAGAGGCCCACCTCGTGAGCCACCTCATGCGCGAGGTGATCGGCTCCGAGGACGTCGATTGCCGCCCCAGCGGCGGCCCTTCGCCCGACCTGCGCGCCGCGCTCGGGCACCCCGAGCTGCAGGCGACCGTCACCGACCTCGAATTCGCGCACACCGTGCTCGTGCTCGACACCGAGCCCGTCGACGACATGCCGATCGTCGACCTGCGCATCCGCAAGGGCGTGCGGCGCAACCACGTCAAGCTCGCGGTCGCGACCAGCCGCCCGTCGTCGCTGGATCCGAACGCCGCCGCGATCGCGCGCTTCGCGCCCGGCGCCGGCGAGGCGTTCCTGGCCGCGCTGAACGCCGCACTCGGCGGCGGAGGCGTCGTCGAGGAGCTCGCGCAGGCCGCGGGCACCACCGCGCAGGCAGTGCAGGACATCGCCGCGCTGCTGGCCGGCGAGGACGTCGTGATCCTCTACGGCGAGCGGCTGCTGGGCGGCCCGCGCGGCGACCACGCCGCACGCGCCCTGCTCAACGTCGCCGGCAAGGCGTTCGCCCGCGGCCACGACGGCGCCGGCCTGCTCGAGGTCCCGGCCGGGACCAACGGGCGGGGCCTGCGCGAGGTCGGCTGCGTGCCCGGCGCATCGGCTCGCGGGACAGGCGAGATCGCCCAGGCGGCGGCCGACGGCGAGCTGGCCGCGTTGTACCTCCTGCACACCGACCCGATCACAGAGCTCTCCGGCGACTGGGCCCCGGCGCTTGAGCGCGCGTCGACGGTCATCGCGCATGCGATGTTCCTGACGCCCGGCATCGCCGAGCACGCGACGATCGTCTTCCCGAGCGAGTCATGGGCCGAGCGCGACGGCACGGTCACGCACCCCGACGGCCGGCTGCAGCGCCTGCGCCCCGGCATCGGCCATCCGGGCGACGTCCGCTCCGCCTGGTCGGTTCTCGCCGAGCTCAGCAAGCGCCTCGGCTCCGACACCGGCATCCTCACCGGTTCCATGGCGACCCAGCGCATGACCGAACACGTCCCGTTCTACGCAGGCATCACGCTCGACGAGCTCGGCGGGCGCGGCGTGCGCTGGCAGGACCGCGAGGCCGCGGCCGCCTACACCGATGCTGCCGACAACGGTCCCTTCGGCCTCGAGCTCCCGCCCGGGCGTCCACGCGCGAACGGAGCGCTGGCGCTCGCCACCTTCCGCTCGATCTGGGCCGGCCCCGAGGTCGCCAACTCGCCGGCGCTGCACTTCCTGCGCTCGCGCCCGCGCGTGCTCCTGTCGCCCGCCGACGCACAGAAGCTCGACGTCTTCGAGGGCTCCGCGGCGATGGTCACGCCCGAGGGCGGCGCGGCCGTCGAGGCGATCGTCGCCGTCCGCGAGGCAGTGCCCGCCGGCAGCGCCTTCCTCGAGAGCGAGGTCGCCGGCGTCGCCACGACCGCCGGCATCCGCAAGGCCGAGACCGCGGTGCTCGCATGACCGGCATCCCCGCGCTCGTCAACTACTACGAGCCCTGGTACGTCCAGATCATCAAGTCGGTCGTGCTGTTCGCGGTCGGCCTGCAGGCGGTGCCGCTCGTGCTGATCGCCGAGCGCAAGCTGCTCGGGCGCTTCCAGCACCGCTACGGGCCCAACCGCGTCGGGCCGTACGGCTTCGCACAGCCGATCGCCGACATCGTCAAGCTCGCGACCAAGGAGCAGTTCCGCCCCAAGACGTCGATCGGCTGGCTGTTCGCGCTCGCCCCGATCGTCTCGATCCTCACCGCCGTCGCCGCGTTCAGCGTGATCCCGTTCGGGCGCACGCAGGACATCTTCGGAACGAAGACGGGGCTCTACGGGGTGGACGTCTCGATCGGGCCGCTGTACCTCTTCGCGTTCGGCGCGATCGCCTTCTACGGGATCATGCTCGGCGGCTGGGCGAGCGGCTCGAAGTACTCGTTCCTGGGCTCGATGCGCGCCGCGGCGCAGCTGATCTCCTACGAGGTCTCGCAGGGGCTGGCGCTCATCGGCGTGGTGTTCACCGCGCAGACGCTGAGCCTGACCGGGATCGTCGAGGCGCAGGCGGGCATGTGGTACTTCATCCCCCAGTTCGTCGGCTTCATCATCTTCCTGACGGCCTCCTTCGCCGAGAGCAACCGCGCGCCGTTCGACCTCGTGGAGGCCGACGCCGAGCTGGTCGGCGGCTACAACACCGAGTACGGCGGCGCGCGCTTCGCCAGCTACTTCTTCGCGGAGTACCTCAACGTCATCGTGATCTCGGGCATCGTGACCACGGTCTTCTTCGGCGGCTGGCTGATGCCGTTCGGGATCCACCCGCCCGGCTGGGTCGACCCGTTCATCGTGCTCGCCAAGATGAGCCTGTTCGTGTTCTTCTTCATCTGGATCCGCGCGACGCTCCCGCGCCTGCGCTACGACCAGCTGATGAGCTTCGGCTGGAAGGTCCTGCTCCCGCTCGCGACGCTGAATGCCCTGGTCACCGCGGTCTTGGTGGTGAGCACATGAGACCCGCGCAATGGCCGCCGCCCGAGGGCGTCGTGCAGAAGATCCGCGGCCCGGAGTCGGCCGGCGGACCCGCGGCGGTCTACCGCTCGTTCGGCGAGACGCTGCGCGGGCTGAAGACGACCTTCGCGCGAGTCCTCGAGGGCACGACGACCTACGAGTACCCCGAGCACAAGGTGCCCGTCTATCCGCGCTTCCGCGGCCGCCACCGGCTGCATCGCTTCGAGGACACGGGGCTGGAGAAGTGCGTGGGCTGCTCGCTGTGCGCGGCCGCCTGCCCCGCCGACTGCATCCGCGTGGTCGCCGCGGAGAACACGCCCGAGCTGCGCGTGTCGGCCGGCGAGCGCTACGCCGCGGTCTACGAGATCAACCTCAGCCGCTGCATCTTCTGCGGCTATTGCGAGGTCGCCTGCCCGTTCGACGCGATCACGATGGGGCACGACTACGAGATGAGCGACTACGACCGCTCCGACCTGATCTTCACCAAGGAGATGCTGCTGGCCGAGCCCCTGGAGCGCACGCCGCTGCGCGCCGAGGGCGAATAGCCTGCCGCGCGTCCACCATGGCGCAAGTCCTCTTCTTCATCGCCGCCATCGGCGCCATCGCGGGGGCCGTCGGGGTCGTCCGGCTCGAGAACCCCTTCTACTGCGTCCTCGCGCTCGTCTCGCACCTGCTGTCGCTGGCGGCGCTCTTCCTGCTGCTGCGCGCGCAGTTCGTCGCGGCCGCGCAGGTCATCGTCTACGCGGGCGCGGTCATGGTGCTCTACGTCTTCGTGGTCGCCTACGTCGGCGGCTCCGACCAGCCGCTGCGCCCCGCGGGCGGACCGGGACTGCAGGCCGGGGCGGTCGTGTTCTCGGCGCTGCTGTTCGTCGAGCTGGTCATCGCGTTCCTCGGGTCGGGGCTGCAGGCGATCGACTCGCGCGGCGCGCAGTACGACCCCGGGTTCGGCACGCCCGGCAGGATCGGCGAGCTGCTGCTGACGAAGTTCCTGCTGCCGTTCGAGGTCGCCTCGTTCCTGCTGCTGATCGCCGCCGTCGGCGCCGTCGTACTCGCGCGCCGTCGCGGCGGCATCGTCGACCCGACGCCGGCCACCCCGCTCGATCGCCCGCGCCCGCTCGGCACCGGCACGATGGCCGAGGCCGCCGGGTTCCTGTTGCCCGCAGGCAGTGGGCTCGAGGAAGACGAGCGCGAGCGGCCAAAGGGCGGCTGGTAGCTCGTGGATATCGCCTGGTTCCTCGTCGTGAGCGCGATGGTCTTCTCGATCGGCGCGGGCGGTGTGCTCACGCGCCGCAACCCGCTTGTGGTGCTGCTCTGCCTCGAGCTGATGCTCAACGCGGCGAACCTCGCGCTGATCGCCTTCAGCCGCATGTGGGGCAACGGCGACGGGCAGATCTTCGCGATTGTCGTGATGGTCGTCGCCGCCTGTGAGGTCTGCATCGGCCTCGGCGTCGTCGTGGCGATGTACCGCCGCCGCCTGCCCGTCGACGTCGACGAGATGACGGAGCTGAGCGGATGACCACGAGCGCCTGGCTCATCGTCGGCTTCCCGCTCGCGGGCGCGATCGTCATCGGGCTGTTCTTCAACCGGCTCGGCGACCGCGCGGCGGGCATCATCGGCACCGCCGCGATCGCGGCGTCGTTCGTCAGCGCGATCCTCACCTTGGTCTCGCTGCAGGACCGCGCCCACGACCACCGCCAGGTCGTCTCGTCGCTGTGGGACTACGCCAACACCGTCGGGGTCGATGCGCAGCTCTCGATCCTGATCGACCCGCTGAGCATCTTCATGGCGCTGGTCGTGACGGGGGTGTCGATGCTGATCCACCTGTACTCGGTCGCGTACATGGCGAGCGACCGCGGCTACGCGCGCTTCTTCGCCTACCTGAACTTCTTCGTGTTCTCGATGCTCCTCCTGGTGATGGCGGGCAACTTCCTGCTGCTGATCGTCGGCTGGGCGTTCGTCGGCGCGGCGAGCTACCTGCTGATCTCGTTCTGGTACCGGCGCGAGACGGCGACGCGGGCGGGAATCAAGGCGTTCGTCGTCAACGTCGTCGGCGACGTCGGCCTCGTGCTCGGGACGTTCTTCATCTTCACGCACTCGCACACGCTCGACTTCCTGGGAACGTTCAAGCAGGCGCACGCGATCGCGGGCGGCGACCTGACCGCGGGCTGCATCCTGCTGCTCGTCGGCGCGTTCGCGAAGTCCGCGCAGGTGCCGCTGCACACGTGGCTGCCCGACGCGATGGAGGGCCCGACGCCCGTCTCCGCGCTGATCCATGCCGCGACGATGGTGACCGCCGGCGTCTACCTGATCGCGCGCATGCACCCGCTGTTCGAGCAGGCCCCGGCGGCGGCCGATGTCGGCGCGATCGTCGGCGCCGCGACGCTGCTGATCGCCGCGACGACGGCGCTGGCGCAGACCGACCTCAAGCGCGTGATCGCCTACTCGACGATGTCGCAGATCGGCTACATGATCATGGGCGTCTCCGTGGGCGCCTACGCGGCGGGCCTCTTCCACCTCATGACGCACGCCTTCTTCAAGGCGCTGCTGTTCATGGCGGCCGGCTCGCTCATCAGCGCGATGGCCGG
>JAWVFZ010000203.1:0-4443 GCA_033855555.1 Solirubrobacteraceae bacterium | reverse complement strand
ACGGCTCCGGCGGCTGGCGCGCGGACAAGCGCTACGCCCACCTGCGCAGCCGCGGCGACATCGCGAACGTCGCCCGACATCCGCGCGCGAAGGGTCGCCCGTGGGTGGCTCACGTGACCGACGAGACGACGGTCGAGGAGCTCTCGTACACGCACTCCTTCGCCGACCAGGCCCCACACCACGTCGCGGCCGTCCGCACCGCGACTGCGAAGTACGCGGTCTACTCGGCTTGGAACGACGGAACGATCGACGTCGATCCCACCGACCAGGACCGCGAGCTCTACGACTACCGGACCCAGTCCGGGCGCCTCGAGCTCGACAACGTCGCCGGCACGAGCTCCGGCCTCGCGTCGACAATGTCACGGCTCCTGGAGACGAAGGTGATGCCCGAGCTCCGGGCACCCCTCCCGAGCCGCCTGAAGGCCGCCCAGTCCGAGGGCCTCGAGAACTTCTACGCCCTCAGCGCCGGCCCGATCCCCTGATTGCCAGTCGATGCTGACGAGGCTACGGCGCGAAGACGGTGGCCCAGTCGTTCGTGATGCTGATCACCGTCCAGGCGTTTGCGTGCGCACGCTCCAACGCCTGCTCTGCGCCACCGGTGTAGTCAAACTCGCGGTCGGCGTCGTCGTGGAGCACGAGCAGTCGAAGGAATGGCCTGTCCTGATGCTGGGTGAAATCAAGCATCGGGATGTCGCCGTTGGAGTTGCCGGCCGCCAACAGCGGCCGGCGGCCGGTGCGACTCCAGATGCGGATCGGCTTCTGCGGGCCGTCGTCGATGTAGTCGGCCTCGGCCTTGTGGGTGATCGTCCCGCCGCGCTCATCGCTGGCGTACGCGAGCGCCGAGCTGCTGCCGATCACGCGCTGACGGGGAATGCCGTACACCTCTTGGCTGATCGGCCGCATGAAGTCGCGGCCACCGCCCGACGCGATGTAGTTGCTGAACCCGTGGGCGGCCAGGTAGGCGAGCAGCTCCACCATCGGCGCATAGGCGCATTTGACGTACCCGCGGCCGAGCGTCGGATGCTTCACGCCGTGCAGGAACGCGTCGGCTTGCGCCTCGAAGTCCTCGACGGAGATGCCGTCATACGCCGCGAGGATGCCGCCGGCCAGGACCCGCACGTTGGTCTCGTCGCCCGCGTAGTGCTGTGTCAGGACCGCGCTCAGCCACGCATGGTCGCGTTCGTAGGCAGCCTTCCAGGGCTGGCGCTCACGCAACGCCGGCTTCGCCTCGGCAATCTCCACGAGCCGGCGCAGGATGAAGTCGAGCTGGATCGGCATCGGCTTCTCGCACCAGAGCGTGCCGTCGTTGTCGAACACCGCCACGCGGTCCTCGACCGGCACCGGCTCCGACCCGTCCGCGCCGCTCGCGCGTGCGACGAACTCGACGATGGCGTGCCTCGCGCGGCCGTCCCGCCAACTCGTCAGCTCGCCTGCCAGCGCGGTGGAGGCTTCGTCCGTCGTGGCCATGAACCGCACCGTACGAACGCAACCGGGGGTCCGCATCATCCCGACAGGGTGAACAGCGGGCACGGCGGCCGAGTTACCAGCTCGTCGCGCCGCTCGAGTGCCTCGCCGGGCAGCAGGACCCGCACCTCCGTCGCCGGGGCGAGCCGCGCCACCGCCTCGGCGAAGTTCCGGGCGGGGGCGAGCGGATCGGCACCGCGCTGGGTCCCCGCCGCGCGCAGGGTTCCCCAGTGGATCGGCACAGCCACCGCCGGCCCGATGAGCGCCACGGCGCGCGCGGCAGACGCTGGGTCCAGGTGCCCTGCGCCCACACGCCGGCCCCATCCCCAGACGGGCAGCGCCGCGACGTCCACGCGGCCGGCCAGCGCTGTCATCTCCGCAAACAGGTCCGTGTCGCCCGCGAAGTAGACCCCGGACACCGTGTAGCCCAGCGCGGCGGCGTGCCGGGCGAGCGGGTGGCGGCGGCCGTCGTGCACCGCCGGGACGGCCTCGACGGTCGTCGCGCCGACCGCGACCCGGTCGCCTGCCTCGACCTCGACCACCGCGCGCGCGCCGGCATCGCGCAGAAGGCTTCCGGTGCCGCGCGGAGCGATGATCACGGAGCCGGCCGCCACCTGTCGCAGCGACGGCAGGTCGAGGTGGTCGCGGTGGGCGTGCGAGATGAGGATTGCGTCGAGTCCCAGCAGGTCGGCGACGACCGGCGCAGGAACCAGGCGGCGCAGGTGCGCGATGCGGCCGCGCAGGACCGGGTCGGTGAGCAGGCGCGCGCCGGCGGCCTCGATGAGCAGCGTCGCGTGGCCGACGTAGGTCAGGCGCACGCGACGCCGCCTCTTATTGCCGTGCGTAGAGGGCGGCGGCCTCCTGCGCAAGGTCGGCGAACGACTCGCCGCTGACGTCGACGAGCACCCGCTCGATCGTGCCGCCGGCGAATGCCCACGGCGCCTCGCCCGCGAAGTCGTGGGTGACCTGTTCGCCGCCGGAGCGTCCTACGACCAGGCCCCCGCCACCGAGCCCGAACTTGCCGGGCTGGGTCGCGATCGTCGCCTCTCCCACCTTGTCGTCTCGGATGTAGAGGCTGAGCGTGCCTTCGGCCGGCATCGTGTCGCCGTGCTTGTCGAAGGAGGCGGAGAGAACCACGTGACCGGTGGGGATCGTCTCGTCGGACTCGACGATCTGCTCCAGCTCGCCGACGACGTTGTAGACGTACTTGAGCTTTCCGTCCTTGACGTAGAGGGCGTGACCGCCGAAGCGCGAGCCCTGCGCAAAGAGAACGCCGCCGGCCTCGGGCGTCTCAACGTCGATCTCCGCCGCGATGGTGTACGAGCGGCCGCGGATGTCGGCCGTGACCGACTCGGGCACTCCCGCTCCCCCGGGGTAGTAGACGTAGCGGTCCCGTGGCTTGGAGAGCTGCGGCCTGGGAGTCATGAACGCCTCCACGGCGGTGCGGGTCTCCAGCGGCAGGGCCTGGTACTTCTTGGCCTCCGCCCACCACCGCTCGACGAGCGCCTTGAGCTTCTCCGGATGCCGCTCGGCCATGTCGTGGCATTCGCTGGCGTCGTTGTCGATGTCGAACAGCTCCCAGCGCTGCTGGTCGAACGGGCCCCAGAAGGCCGGGCACGCGGGGACCGCGGTGGCGGCCTTCCAGCCCTTGTGCCAGATCGCCCGGGTGCCGAGCATCGAGAAGAACTGTGTGTCCTTTCCGGTGTCGGCGTCTGCATCGGCGAAGGTCGAGGCGAAGCTGACGCCCTCCAGTGGCTTCTGCGCGTAGCCGTTCACGACCTCCGGCAGCTCGACGCCGAGGAGCTCGTAAAGGCTCGGCACGACGTCGATCGCGTGGTTGTAGGTCTGGCGCAGCTCGCCGCTGGCTGCGATGCCCTTCGGCCAGGAGACGATCAGCGGGTCCGCCGTCCCGCCGCGGTAGTTGCCGTAGCGCTTCCAGAGCTTGAACGGCGTGTTGAACGCCCACGCCCAGCCGACGGGGTAGTGGTTGTAGGTGCGCGGGCTGCCGAGGTCGTCGAGGTACTTCAGGTTCTCCTCGATCGTGTCGGGCATGCCGTTGAAGAACTTGTTCTCGTTGACCGAACCGTTCGGGCCGCCCTCACCGGACGCTCCGTTGTCGGATACCAGGACCACGATCGTGTTGTCGAGCTGCCCGCTTTCGTCGAGGTAGTCGAGCAGCCGTCCGAGTTCATGGTCGGCGTGACCGAGGAAGCCGGCGTACACCTCAGCCATCCGGCAGAACAGCCGCTGCTCCTCGTCAGAAAGCGACGCCCACGGGCGCACCGTGTCGAGCTCCGGCCAGGGCTGTCCTTCGGGTCCGGTCGTCTCTGTGTACGGGTTGATCGGCGACAACTCCGCGTCCTCGGGCACGACGCCCATCTGCTTCTGCCGCGCGAAGGTCGCCTCGCGGGTGGCCTCGTAGCCCGCGTCAAAGCGGCCCTTGTACTTGTCGATCCACTCCTTCGGCGCGTGGTGCGGGGCGTGTGCGGCGCCGGGGCAGTAGTAGAGGAGGAATGGCTTGTCGGGTGCGATCACCTTCGAGTCACGGACGAACTCGATCGCCTTGTCGGTCAGGTCGGTCGTGAGGTGGTAGCCCTCCTCGGGCGACCTCGGCTGCGGCACGGGATGGTTGTCGTAGACGAGGTCGGGATACCACTGGTTGGTCTCGCCGCCGAGGAAGCCGTAGAAGCGCTCGAAGCCGCGGCCCAGCGGCCACTGGCGTTTGGAGGCGGCGAGGTTCATCTCGTCCTCGGCAGTGAGATGCCACTTGCCGATCGCGTAGGTGTTCCAGCCCTGGTGCACGAGGACCTCGGCGAGGTTCGCGCACTCGAACGGGATGTGGCCGTTCGCGTTCGGGAAGCCGTCGGTGATCTCCGTGATCCCCGACATGCCGTTCGACGTGTGGTTCCGGCCCGTCAGCAGACACGACCGCGTCGGCGAGCACAGGGCCGTGGTGTGGAAGTTCGTGTACTTCAGCCC
>JAWVFZ010000202.1:0-7145 GCA_033855555.1 Solirubrobacteraceae bacterium | reverse complement strand
CCCAACACGCTGCACACGCCGCTCATGTCGGGCACGAACGCGATCCACGGGATCGTTCTGCTCGGCGGCATCCTCGTGCTCGGGCTCGGGGTCACCGGCTTCCTGAGCAAGCTGCTGCTGGTCATCGCGATCACGTTCGGCACGATCAACGTCGTCGGCGGCTTCCTGGTCACCGACCGCATGCTCGAGATGTTCAAAGGCAAGAAGCAGCTTCCGCCCAAGTCGGAGGGCGAGGCGTGATCGCCACAAGCTTCGTGCACGACCTGGACTTCATCCGGGTCCTCTACATCGTCGCGTTCGGGCTCTTCATCTACGGCCTCAGCGGGCTCACGGGCCCGCAGACCGCGGTGCGCGGCAACGCGATCGCCGCGGTCGGCATGGCGGTCGCGGTCATCGCGACGCTGCTGTACCCGGGGATGGGCAACTGGGGACTGATCATCCTCGGCGTGGCGATCGGCACCGCCATCGGCGTCCCCGCGGCGCGCAACGTGAAGATGACCCAGATGCCGCAGATGGTCGCGCTGTTCAACGGCGTGGGCGGCGGCGCGGTCGCGTTGATCGCGTGGGTCGAGTTCCGCCAGTCCGGCGGCTACCGCGACACGGCGACCTACGTGACCATCTTCAGCCTGTTCGCGGCGATCGTCGGCTCGGTCTCGTTCTGGGGCTCGAACATCGCCTTCGGCAAGTTGCAGGAGATCCTCCCGGGGCGCCCGATCACACTGGGCAGGCCGCAGCAGCTGGTCAACGGCCTGCTGCTCGCGGTCGCTCTCGCGTGCGCTGTCGCGATCACCACCGGATCGCACCAGGAGATCCTCATGATCGTCCTGCTGCTCGCCGCCGCGGTCCTGGGCAACTTCGTCGTACTGCCTATCGGCGGCGCCGACATGCCGGTCGTCATCTCGCTGCTCAACGCGTTCACCGGCCTCAGCGCCGCCGCCACCGGCATCGCGCTCAACAACACCGCCCTGATCGTCGCGGGCATGATCGTCGGCGCCTCCGGCACGATCCTGACCAAGCTCATGGCGACGGCCATGAACCGCTCGATCCCCGCGATCGTGGCCGGTGGCTTCGGCGGCGTCATCACGACGGGCGGCGGCACCGGCGAGGACGGCGTCGAGAAGACCGTGCGCTCCACGAGCGCGGCCGACGCCGCGATCCAGATGACCTACGCCAACCGCGTCGTCGTCGTCCCGGGCTACGGGATGGCCGTCGCGCAGGCCCAGCACGCGGTGCGCGAGATGACCAAGCTCCTGGAGGCCAAGGGCGTCGAGGTGGCGTTCGCCATCCACCCGGTCGCCGGGCGCATGCCGGGCCACATGAACGTCCTGCTCGCCGAGGCCGACGTGCCCTACGAGCAGCTCAAGGAGATGGACGACGCCAACGGCGAGTTCAGCCGCACCGACGTCTCGCTGGTGATCGGCGCCAACGACGTCACCAACCCCGACGCGCGCAACAAGGCCGACTCTCCGATCTACGGCATGCCGATCCTCAACGTCGACGAGTCCGCTTCGGTGATCATCCTCAAGCGCTCGATGTCCTCGGGCTTCGCCGGCATCGACAACCCGCTCTTCTACAACGAGAAGACGGCGATGCTGTTCGGCGACGCGAAGGCCTCGGTGACCGCGATCACCGAAGAGCTCAAAGCCCTCTAGGCGGCCGGGGCGGCGCCGATCGCCGCAGCGCGCTCGATCCAGGGCCTGGCGCGGAGGCGCTCGAAGATCGCGCGGGCCTCGTCGCGCAACGGAGCTGCCTCGTTCCCGCGCCCTGCAGCCGCCAACACCTCGGCATGCTCGACCAGGACCTGTGCGAGCAGAAACGGTGCCGCGATGCTGCGCAGCGCATCCTGGGCGGCGGTGAACTCGGCTTCGAACCCGGGTTCCTCGAGATGCCCCCGCGCTCGGTGCATGCAGGACAGCATCATTGGCGTGCGATGGACGAAGGGCAGCGCCTCCAGACGGTCGACGGCCGCTCGCAGCGCTTCGGGCCGCCCCGCGGCGAGCGCAGCGTCGATCAGCTCGACGACGAGCCACCACTTGCTGTCGCCGACGTAGCTCGGCCACGGTCCGAGTATCTGCTCGGCGACTGCGATCGCCTCGTCGTGGTGTCCCTCTGCGCGCAGGGCGTGTGCGTGTACGGCGTCGAGGCACTCGCGCACCTCGAACCCGAGGCCTTCCCGGGCGACGGCTTCGCCCAGCGCGTAGCAGCGTGTCAGGTGAGCCTCGTCTCCGCGGGCGCCGTGTGCCATCACCGCCGCGTACAGCGAGTCGGTGTAGGCGGTCTCGGAGCCGGCCGCGACGAGCTCCGCGAAGGCGGTCAGCGCGGGGTCCCAGTCGCCGAGCATGACGTCGAGCGTGATCGTGGCTGCGACGGCGAACTGCTCCCAGCGCCGGTCACCACGCTCATGCGCCATGCGCTGGACCACGCGCAGCTGCTCGCGTGCCGGGGAGAACCGCCCGCGTGCCGAGTTGAGATACGCCGCGTTGAACAGGCCCCGTAGCGCCTGGCTTGTGAGGCCGTGCTCCTCGGCAAGCCTGGCGCCGTGCTCCATGAGCGCCTGGCTCTCCTCGAGGCGCCCGCCGACCTGACAGGCGACCGCGCGGGCCAGGAGGCCCTCGACCGTCACGTCCTTCAGGCCCAGCGGCTCGGCCACCACGAGTGCCCGCTCGGCGTGCTCGAGCGCGGCGGCCCCGTCGCCGGTGAGGTAGCTGATGCGCGCCAGCCGCGCGGATACCTGGGCGAGCGCCTCGCCTGGCTCGGCCCCTGCCAGCTCGGCGTACGCGCGCTCGAGCAGGGGCAATGCCTCGTCCATGCGGAACTCGTCGGTCAGCAGCTCGGCGATCGCAGCCGAGGCGCGGGCCGAGCGCGCCGGGAGCGTGGCTTCCGTGAAGAGCGCCGCCGCCGTCTCGAGCGCCGCCCGGGCGCCGTCGAGGTCGCCGGCAAGGCCGGCCGCGCGGCCCGCCTCCTCGAACAGGGAGGCTCGCTCCACCGCGTCCTCGGTCAGCTCCGCAGCCTGCTCGAAGTAGCGCCGTGCCTCGGCCCCGAGCGCCAGCGACGCCGCGCGCCGGCCGGCCTCCACGAGCGTGTCGCGCGCCGAGGCCCGGATCGCGGGCGCGTCGGCGGCGTCGGGCTCAGCCGCAACGGCCGCGAGATAGTGGCTGGCGAGAACCTCTGCGATCTCCGGCGACCCGGCGCCCCAGACACTCTCGAGGTGGCGCGCGGCCGCAAGGTGGCGGGCCTTGCGGTCGCGCCGCGAGAGCGTCCCGTTGGCGATCGTGCGCAGCAGCGCCTGCAGGAAGCCGTATTGCCCGCGCTCGGGCGAGCGCGCGTCGTCCGTGAACCCCAGCAGCTGCTTGGCGACCAGGTTGTCGATCAGGCGCTGGACCTCGTCCGACGAGCGGCGGCTCACGGCAGCCAGCGCCGCGACGCTGAACGATTGGCCGAGGACCGAGGCGTCCTGCAGAAGGGCACGCTCGGAGGGTTCCAACTCGTCCAGGCGCGCGGCCACGAGGGCGTGCAGCGTCTCCGGGACATCGAGGCTGGACACGTCGCCGGTCACGACGTAGCGGGCGCCCTCCTGGGCGAGCAGGCCGCGGTCGAGCAGCATGCGGACGGTCTCCACCGCGTAGAGCGGCACGCCCTCCGCGCGTTCGCGAACCCGCGTGGTCAGCTCGGGCGGCAGCCCGGGGACCAGTCCCTCGAGCATCTCGTCGACTGCGTCGTCGGCGAGCGGGCCGAGGCTCACACTGGGCGTCCATGCCGGCCGGGCGTCCAGGAGCTCGGGCCGCGCGAGGCCGAGGATGAAGATCGGGAACTCGGCCGACCACTCGAGCAGGTAGTCGATGAAGTCCAGCAGCCCGCTCTCGGCCCACTGCAGGTCCTCGAACACGAGCACCACCGGGTGCTCCATGGCCATGCGCTCGAAGAACAGCCGCCAGCCGCTGAAGAGGTCCGCGCGGTCAGCGGCCGTCCGCTGCTCGAGGCCGAGCAGGTGCGCGAGACGGGGCTCGACGAGTCGCCGCTCGCGCTCGTCGGTCACGAACTCCTCCACGGTCGCGCGCAGCTTCTCCCTGGCCGCACCCGGCGCCTCCTCCTCGACGATCCCGGCCCGTGCGCGCACCATCTCGGCCAGCGCCCAGTAGGCCACGCCCTCGCCGTAGGCCAGGCAACGCCCCTGGTGCCAGCGGATCAGGCGCTCGACGCCGTCGACCCACTTGTAGAACTCCCACAGCAGCCGCGACTTGCCCATCCCGGCGTCGCCCTGGACGAGCAGCAGCTGCGCGCGCCGGTCGGACTCGGTCGCCTCGAAGGAACGGACGATCGCCGCCAGCTCCGCGTCGCGACCCGCGAGCGGGGCTTCGAGGCCTGCGCCCCGACGCGTGCCCCCGACGCCGGCGACGACCCGCAGCGCGGTCCACGCGCGCACGGGCTGCTCGCGGCCCTTGACCTCGTGCTCACCCGTGTCCTCGTAGGCGATGGCGGCCTCTGTCGCCCGCCGCGTGACATCGTCGACCAGGACGGTGCCGGGGGAGGCGATCGACTGCAGCCGGCTCGCGGTGTTGACGGTGTCGCCAAGGACCATGGCTTCGCCCTCGGCGGCCATCTCCACGGCGGCGTTGCCGGTCCGCACGCCGGCCCGCACGCGCAGATCGGGCATTCCGACCTCCTCGCCGAGCTCGGCGATCGCGCCGGTCAGCGCGAGTGCGGCCCGGACGGCCCGCTCGGCGTCGTCCTCGCGCGCGACAGGGGTGCCCCAGACGGCCATGACAGCGTCGCCGATGAACTTCTCGACGGTGCCGCCGTAGCCCTCGATGAGCGTGCGCGAGCGGTCGAAATAGCGGCTGAGCAGCTCGCGGACCTCCTCGGGATCGCGGTGCTCAGAGAGCCTCGTGAAGCCCACGAGGTCGGCGAAGAGCACCGACACCAGCCGCCGCTCGTTACCGCTCGCCTGCGGGCCGGGTGCGTCGGCGGCGAGCGGCGCGCCGCAGCCGGCGCAGAACCGGTCGCCGGGCTGGGCGGTGGCCCCGCATGCGTGGCAGGTCGCCTCAAGCGTCGATCCGCACTGGGAGCAGAATCGCGCCTCCGGGCGGTTCTCGGCGCCACATGACGTGCACTCCATCGGGCGAGCACGTTACCGCGACCGCGCGGCAGCGTAGGATCGCCCCGACCAGGTCCAGTCCGGAGAGGAGATCCCGGCCCTTGCAGTGCTCGTCGTGCGGAGCGCAGGCTCCGGAAGGCCATCGCTTCTGCGGCGCATGTGGAGCCCCGCTGGGACGCGCCTGCCCGTCCTGCGGGACGGCGGCAACTGCCGACCAGCGCTTCTGCGGCGTCTGCGGGACTCCGCTGGAGGGCGCTGCGCCCGCGCCCGCGCCGGCGCCCGTCCCGTCCGGCCCGGCGGCGGTGGGGCCCGAGATGCGGGTGGTGTCGGTCCTGTTCGTGGACCTCGTGGGCTTCACGACGCTGTCGGAGTCGCGCGATGCCGAAGACGTGCGCGACCTGCTCAGCCGCTACTTCGAGACGGCACGCACGATCGTCGGCCGCTATGGCGGGACGATCGAGAAGTTCATCGGCGACGCCGTCATGGCCGTCTGGGGCGCGCCGGTGGCGCGCGAGGACGACGCCGAGCGAGCCGTACGGGCCGGGCTTGACCTGATCGATGCGGTCGCCGCATTCGGCGCCGAGGCCGGCGCGCCGGACCTGCAGGCGCGCGGCGGCGTCGTGACAGGCAGGGCGGCGGCGGTCGACAGCTCCGCCGAGGGCATCGTCACGGGCGACAGCGTCAACACGGCCGCGCGCATCCAGGGAATCGCCGAGCCGGGCAGCCTCTGCGTCGACGACGTCACGCGGCAGGTCACCTCCTCCGCGATCGCCTACGCCGACGCCGGCGAGCACATCCTGAAGGGCAAGGCCGAGCCGGTCCGGGTCTGGCATGCCGAGCGCGTCGTCGCGGGCGTGGCGGGAGCCTTGCGAACCGGTGGGGTCGAGGCGGCCTTCGTTGGCCGTGAGCTCGAGCTGCGCCTCGTCAAGGAGCTCTTCCATTCGGTGCTCGATCGCGGCGCGGCCCGGCTCGTGACGGTGTCGGGTTCCGCGGGCGTCGGCAAGTCCCGCCTGGGCTGGGAGTTCGAGAAGTACATCGACGGCATCGCCAACGTCGTGCTCTGGCACCGCGGGCGCTGCCTCTCCTACGGCGACGGCGTGGCCTACTGGGCGCTGGCGGAGATGGTGCGCGGGCGCTTCGGGATCACCGAGGACCAGTCGCCACCCGAGGCCGCACAGCTACTGGAGGACGGCCTGGAACGCTGGATCGCCGAGCCCTCCGAACGCGGCTACATCGCTGCGCGCCTGGGCGCGCTTCTCGGCCTCGGCGATCCGGCCCTCGGCCGCGAGGAGCTGTTCGCGGGCTGGCGGCTGTTCGTCGAGCGCCTTGCCGAGCACTCGCCGGTGCTCCTGGTCTTCGAGGACCTGCAGTGGGCGGACGCGGGGCTCCTCGATTTCCTCGAGCACCTGCTCGAGTGGTCGGCCGAGAAGCCGATCTTCATCCTGACCTTCGCCCGCCCCGAGCTGGCCGAGCGCCGCAAGGACTGGGCCTCGGGCCGTCGCGGCGCGACCCCGATCTACCTCGAGCCGCTCGGCGATGTCGTCATGGGCGAGCTGCTCGACTCGCTCGTGGACGATCTCCCGGAAGCCGCACGCGAGCGGATCGTGCAGCAGGCCCAGGGCATCCCGCTGTACGCGATCGAGACTGTCCGCGCGCTCGCAGACCGCGGCGTCCTGACCGAGGAGCAGGGCCGCCTGCGCCGGACCGGCGACGTGGGCGAGCTCGACGTGCCTGCCAGCCTGAGTTCGCTGCTGGCCGCCCGCCTCGACGGATTGGAGCCCGAGGAGCGCGAGCTGGTGAAGGGCCTGTCGGTGTTCGGCGGCACGTTCCCGCGCACCGCCGCGGCGGCGCTGGGCGATCTGCCCGAGGAGCGCCTCGAGGAGGTGCTCGGCGCGCTGGTGCGCAAGGAGATCCTGGTCATCCGCGCGGACCCGCTCGCACCGGACCGCGGCCAGTATGCGTTCGCGCAGACGCTCCTGCGGACCGTCGCCTACGACATGCTCTCGCGCCGCGAGCGCAAGCCGCGCCACATCGCCGCCGCGACCCATCT
>JAWVFZ010000201.1:0-8438 GCA_033855555.1 Solirubrobacteraceae bacterium | reverse complement strand
GATGAGCGAGGTCTCGCCAGCTGCTCACGATTACGCGCTTAGCGGTGACTGGAATCCCGGCCAGAGCACGGGTAGCGCTGAGGCTGATCTCCAGCCGGCCGGGGGCATCGTCGTCCCTCCGACCTCGTCTCCGAGCTCGTCAAGCGGATGCACCGCGGATGACTTCAGCGGCTTCGTGCCGGGCCGGATCGCTCTGATCCAGCGCGGTACGTGCAACTTCGGAGTGAAGGTACTCAACGCCCAAGTTGCAGGAGCATCGGGCGTGATCGTCTTCAACGAGGGCAATCCCGGCCGCACCAGTGTGTTCGCCGGCAGCTTGCAGGACGGCGCAGGGAATCCGATCATCCCGACGATTCCGGTGGCCTTCACCTCGTTTGGCATCGGCAATGACCTTTTGACCCAGTATCACCAAGCTGTGCAGGCCGGAACGCCCCTGCCGGTGATGAACCTCAGCATCAAGGCGCTCGTCCAACCGAACGCTGACGACTACAACGTGATCGCTGAATCCAAGGGCGGCGACAAGAACCACGTCTTGGTCGTCGACGCCCACCTGGACGCGATCTACGGGGCGGGGATGCTCGACAACGCTTCCGGTTCCGCGACGATCCTGGACATCGCTCAGAAGATGAAGAACGTGAACCCGCTGAACAAGCTGCGGTTCATCTGGTTCGGCGGTGAGGAGCTGGGCCTGTTGGGGTCGCACTACTACGTCAACAACCTCACGTCGACCCAGGCAAGCCACATCGGCTATGACCTCGACGCCGATGTCACGGCGACGCCCAACTACCTCATCGGCATTCTCGACCCAGCGGGGCCGGACCTGTTCGGCCGTACCGTTACAGCGACGTTCCCCAACCGGGTCTACAAGGCGTCGACGGTCTCGCGGGATCAATCGGTCGACTACTTCGACTCCGTCAATCTCAACCACGAGTTCCTGTCACCTGTCGGGACGGACGCGTTGAGCTTCAACGAGATCGGGATTCCGGCCAGCGGACTGCTCACCGGACAGGATTGCTGCAAGAGCCAACAGGAAGTCGGCCTGTTCGGCGGTTCGGTTGGCAACTTCGAGGGCAACATCGGGAGCTTCGACGGAGGATGTGTCGACAACCCGTTCGTGTGGTGCGACAACCTGAGTAACAACGACGCGAACGTGCTCACGTTCATGTCGAAGGCGTTTGCCAACACGGTCGTCCGAATGGCCTTTGACAACAAGGTGATGTCCGCGAGCGACAACACGGTCTACAAACCGAAGTTGCCGATCGCCTCGGAAACCAGTCGGCGGTTCGTGGCCCACTGAGCGTTGCCGTGGCGCCGGGCACGATGTGTCCGGCGCCACGCGCCGCACCGGATAATCGGCGCTATCTGCGTCTAGACTCGGGCGGGTGAGCGCATCCGCGCAGGCGAGCGCCCGGGACCCGGCCGCGCTGGGTGCGGCGCCGCTCCCGCGGCGCCCGGTCCACCGCGCGGTCGTGGTCGGGGCGCCGCTGGTGTACGTCGTCGCGCTCGGTATCACGGTCGCGAGCTGGGGGCTCCCGGTCGCTCGCGACCAGCTCTTCTTCTGGCTGCTGCTGGGGCTGGCCGCGTTCAGCGTCGCGGCGTGGCGGACGTGGGGCGCGATGCTGCTCGGCTGGCTGCCGTTGCTCGCGCTTCTCGTCGTCTACGACTACCTGCGCGGCGCAGTGACCGTCGCGCCCGCGCGAGCCCACGTGGCGCCCCAGATTGCCCTCGACCGATGGCTCGCGGGCGGCGCCGACCCGTCGCGCTGGCTGCAACAGCACCTCTGGAGCCCGGGCCATCCGCACTGGTACGACTACGGCGTCTGGGCGGTCTACATGACGCATTTCTTCGTTGTGTGGCTCGTCGCCGCCTGGCTGTGGCGCGCCTCGCGCCGCCGCTTCCCGCACTACGCGACGCTGACGGTCGTGCTCACAATGGCCGCGTTCATCGTCTACTGGCGTTATCCGGCGCAGCCGCCATGGATGGCGTCCGACGCCATGCGCATCGGCTCGCTCGACCGGATCGTGCCGACCATCTGGGACCAGCTCGGCGTCAAGTCGATCCAGTCCGTCTACGAGAACGGCGACGTCGTCAATCCGGTGGCCGCGATGCCGTCGCTGCACGCCGCATACCCGGTCATGCTGCTGCTGTTCTTCTGGGGCGCCGGCCGGCGCGTCCGCGCGGGCCTCGCCCTCTACGCCGTCGCCATGGGCTTCGCGCTCGTCTACTCCGGCGAGCACTTCGTGTCCGACATCCTCGCCGGGTGGGCGCTCGCGGGTGCGGGCTATGCCGTCGTTGCGGTGGCGCGGCGAGCCGGATCGCGCGTCGCGCTGCGGTTCTGAGCGCGTACCTCTAGCCGCGGAGGGGGATGGCGGTCGCGACGAGGGTGCCGCCCTCGGCCGGGCTCTCGACCCGGAGCCGGCAAGCACCGCCGCCTCGACCAGCTCCGACCGTCCCGGCGGACAGGCGTCGCGGACCGGCGCGGCGATCAGAGTGGTGACGATGGATTCCGAAGTACCCGGCGCCCCGGGCGGCGACAGAATCCAAGTACCCGCGCGCGCGCGACCGCTACACAGCAATTTGCGGTCCAGCGGTAGCTACATCGGCGAGTTGCGCTGGCGCAAGCTGGTGGCGATCGGGCCGCTCCACTGGGGCGCCGCCGCCCCCTGGCGTGCCGCCCGAGTCGCGCTCGGCGTGGTGGTCCCGCTGGCCATCGGCTCGGCCAGCGGCCATCTGGACTACGGCGCTTTCGCAGCGCTCGGCGCGCTGCCCGCCGGGTTTGCGTCGTTTCAGGGGATCGCGCGCAGCCGCATGGCGGCGGTGGCGGTGGCCAGTGTGGGGATTGCGGCGTCGACGTTCGTGGGCGCAACGGCGGCCGCGAGCGCCCCCTGGCTGTTGGTCCCGGCGGTGATCGTCTGGGCCTACCTCATCGGACTTGCGGTGTGTCTCGGGCCGCGTCTGAGCGTGGCCACTCTGCAGTGGGGCACTGCGCTGATGATCGCGGTCGGTGTGCCGCTCGGCCCTGGGCCTGCCGCGGTCCGAGCCGGCCTGGTGCTCGCCGGCGGGCTGCTTCAAGGCCTGCTGGTCGCCGGCTCATGGGTCGTTCGCCCAGGCGACGCCGAACGCAAAGCCTTGGCCGGCTCCTACCGCGACCTCTCCGGCTACGCGCGCGGCGTGGCTGCAGGGAGGCTGGAGCCGCCACCTTCGGTTGCCTTTCCCGCCGCCGCGATCCTCGAGGACGCCAATCCGCTGCTCCGCGAGGCCACCCAGCTGAAGTTCCTCGACCTGCTCGAAGAAGCAGAACGGGTGCGGGCCTCGCTCGCCGCCCTGGCTGCCGAGGCGGCCGGCGCCGCTCCTGACGGTGCGGCGCAGCTGCGACGGTTGAGTGCCGACGCCGCGGCGGTGCTGGACCTCGTGGCAGCTGCCCTGGGCGCCAGGCAACGCGGTCGCATTGAGCGAGCGCGTGAGCTGGCCGGCCGTGCCGCCGCTCTGGCCGTTCCTGACGCCGGCGGCCGGCCGGTCATCGAGGCATTGTCCGGCCAACTCCGCGCGGTGGCCCGGATCGTCGGCGATCTCACGGGGGCTTCCGCGGAACCGAAGCGCGTTGGCGGGCCTGCTCGTCTTCCTGCGCCGAACACGGAGGACGGCACTGCTGCCCTCGCGATGCTTCGAGCCAACGCGAGCCTCTCAAGCGAAGCGGGCCGTCACGCTGTGCGCTTGGCGGTGGTCGCTGCGCTGGCGGAGGTCATCGTCCTGGCCACCGGCCTGACGGAGGGTCGCTGGGTGGTGCTGACGGTCCTCATCGTGCTCAGACCCGACTACGGCTCCACCGTGTACCGAAGCGTCCAGCGTGCCGCGGGCACGGCGCTGGGAGCGGGACTCGGCGCGGCCGCAGCACAAGTCGTCCAGCTCGGCCGATGGGAGCCCGTTGCCCTCGCGGGCGTCACCGTCGCCGCCGCCTACGCGCTCTTCGACGTCGCCTACCTGCTCTACACCGTGTTCCTCAGCACGTTCATCGTCGTGCTCCTCGACATCCTCGGCACTCCCGCCGTCCCCGCCGCCACAGCCCGGCTCGCCGACACGGCGATCGGCGCAGCGCTTGCGCTCATCGCGTACTTCGCGTGGCCGACGTGGGAGGCCGCAAGCGCACAGGAGAAGTTCGCCCTGCTACTCGAGACGCAAGGCGAGTACGCCACCTCTCTGCTCCGACAACTGGCGCATCCAGGCCGCCTTGGCGCAGGCCAGCTACGTGCCGTCCAAGTCGCTGCCCGACGTGCTCGCAGCGACGCCGAGGCGTCCACCGCACGCCTGTCCGAGGAACCGCCACACGCGCCCCTGACGCCCCAGCTCGCCCGCCTCCTGATCGCAACCGTGAGCCGGCTCACCCACGCCGTACTGGCCCTCCATGTGCTCGCCCCACTGCAACAAGTGCCAGCGGGCGACGCGCACGAGGCGATGCCGAGCGATCGCGCTGTCCGGCTCGACCGGCTCGCCTCGGCCCTCACCACGACCATGAGCACCCTGGCCGGCTCACTCAGAACCATGCAGCCGACAGCCGCGGCTCCGGACCTCCGTCGGTTTCAGGTCGAGCTCACCAGCCACGCGACCCCTGCGGACCGCGCGCTTGCCAGCGCGACCGATGGACTGGTGGACGCCGTCGACACCCTGAACGCCATCGTGCGCGACCACCTCGTGTCGCCACAACAGCAGCGACTCCGAAGGGCCGCTGCCTAGGATCTCCGACGGTTCGCGCGTCCTTACGTGAGCGCGTCCTTGACCTTGTCGACGATGCCGCCGCCATTGCCCTCGCGCGTGGCTTCGACGCCGGCGTGTGCGGCCGCCGGCCCCTTCGCGAGCTCCGGCTCCTGACCCAGGCGCGGTGGGGGATCGGCGAGCGTGAACTCGCCCTGGCCGTCGAGCGACGGACCCGACAGCCAGCGCGCGCCGAGGTCGATGCTCGAATCGGAGTGGGCGAAGAACTGGTGCGCGTACTGGTCGTGCGGCGGCTCGTCGACCACGTCGTTGGGGGCGTTTCCGAACGTGTCACCGGCGTCCTCGATCGCGGCCAGCCACTGCTGCTGGTGCATCGTGTCGCGTGCGATCAGGAACGAGAGCAGGTCCTTCATGCCCGGGTCGTCGGTCATCTCGCGCAGCCGAGCGGCGAGCGACCGCCCGATCGCCTCCGCAGCGACGTTCGCCCGCATGTTGGCCAGCAGGTTGCCGCCGGCGTCGATGCACGCCGCATTGAACGGCACGCCGTTGGCATCCGACGGCATCGGTCCAAGGCCGGCGCTCAGGTAGTGCCGTGGCTCGACGCCGCCCATTCGCGCCGAGACGAGGGGATTGGTCACCACGTCGTCGACCTTCTCCGACGGAAGGCCATCGAGGTTCATGGCGACAGCGGTCGCCAGCACCTCGATATGACCGATCTCCTCGGTCCCGGTGTGCAGGAGCATGTCGCGGTACTTCTTGGGCCCGCGGCTGCCCCACGCCTGGAACAGGTACTGGTTCATCACGCGCATCTCTCCCTCGGGGCCCCCGATGGCCTGCTGCAACATGCGCGCGAAAACGGGGTTGGGCTTGTCGACGCGCACCGTGTACGCGAGCTCCTTGTGGTGCGAGAACATCGGAATCTCCTGGTGGTGGAACGGGATGGGTTTCGTAGGAGTCCCCGACGCGATCCCGGCGTACCCAGGCCTTTGCGCGCGTGTCAGCACGCGATCTCTTCAGCCGGCGCCGGCTTCGCGGGCGCGGTCGACGGCGGTCGCGACGCCATCGCG
Organism: Solirubrobacteraceae bacterium; assembly: GCA_033855555.1. GTDB lineage: Bacteria > Actinomycetota > Thermoleophilia > Solirubrobacterales > Solirubrobacteraceae > AC-49. The sequence continues at coordinate 2,661 of JAWVFZ010000201.1, read as the reverse complement.
CCAGACCGGCCCGTGGCCGGTGAGGACCGTGCTCGCACCGGTCGCAGCGAGGGCGTCGAGGGAAGCCAGTGCCTGCGCGCTGTCCGCCGTCGCCGCGCCCGCGACGATCTGCGGACCCGTGCCGCCCGTGTAGGGGTCGAGCGTGACTATCGCGTCGCCCGCGATGACCGCACCACGCTGCGGGAAGTGCAATGAGCAGTGGCCATGCGTGTGCCCCGGCGTGAACACGACCTCCGGCCGGCCCGGTACGTCGAGGGTCTCGCCGGCGTCGTAGGACCGTGCCTGCTCGACCCCCTTGACCAACGGCGCCCCGGCCGCGGCCATCGCAGCGAAGATCCGCAGAAAGCTCGGGTTGCGCACATACCTGAGCCGGCTGCGCTCGTGGTCATAGCGCCAGGGATGACGGGCCACGGAGACGTCGCGCTCGTGGACGAGCACGGGCGCGCCGAGCTCCGACCTCGCGCGCTCGGCGAAGCCGACGTGGTCGAAATGCCCGTGTGTCAGCACGACCGCCTCGATGTCAGCCGGCCGGCGGCCGATGTCGCGCAGCGCGGCGTGCAGGGACCTCCAGGACGCTGGATGCCCGCTGTCGACGATCGTCAGCCGCTGCCCGTCCTCGACCAGGTACCAGTTCACATAGGCGTCCTCGATGCGATGGATCCCGTCGGCTGCGTTGCGCTCCAACATCGAAGGCCGCCTCCCGCGTGGGGTATGAGCATCTTCTCGTGTGCCTGGCGTACCCGCCGCTGCGCGTTCTGCGCGCCGTCACGACAGGAGCTGCGCACCGAGCAGGCGATGTTGCCTCGCGATCGGCGAGGTCGCTAGTTCCTGGGCACGCCGCGGCACGCGTCGACCGCGCCGGGGACCGAACCAGCGGGAGCACGCGGCGCCGAGTACGCGGGGCAGTGATACGGCGGTTGCCCCGCGTACTGCACCGTGTAGGACATCGTCCAGTACGGGCATCCGGTGGCAAGGTTGGTGGGGCCGGAGTAATCGGACGGGCAGCTGGGCCCCGTGATGACCGGATCCGCGGCAGGGCTGGTCGCCGCACTCGCCAAGGCGACTGGGAAACCGATGGCCAGTGCGGTGATGACGGGCGCGAACGCCGCGAGGCGTCTCTTGACGAACATGATGCGTTCTCCTCTTGCCGGAACCGTGTGCTCTCGCCAGCGTGGGCCCGCATCGTGTCCCCGGGAGCGCTCCCGGCTGGCTGTCCCGTGGGACAGTCTTCCCTGCCCCCCGAGTCGTCGCGTCTCGTGGGTATCAGAGCTGTCGCGAGGACCACAGCAGCGCGGCGAGGATCACGGACGTCAGGCCGATGACGAGTCCGGTGATCCAGCCGGCGACGTTCTGGCTGCCGAGAATCGCCCCCAGGGCCACGGCGATGCCGATGATGCCCCCGGTGGCCACGAGCCGCATGAGACCGCGCTCGACCTTGGTCCGCCGCCGCTCTCGCGCCGGCACCATGCCCTCCGGTGCGGAAGCCGGGCCAGGTGTCCCCGTTGGCCCAGGGCCCAACTCGTCTCCGCGCTCGTCGCCGAGGACGCTGTCCGATGCTTTGCCGGGCTTGCTCATGCTCATTGGCTACCCGAACCGAACGGCGGGGCATCCTGGAATGCGTCGCGCCCGGGCGCAACCACGGATCACCCAGAGCTTGAGTCCTGCGCCGGCCGGTCGGGGTCACGCCCCATCACGTGCCGGTAGGCGTTCCAGAGCTCACTGTCGGCCGCGTGGGCGTCCCGTGGGTGATGGAAGCAGTGGGCGCCGATCGCGTTCGCGAGATCGTCGAGCTTGCTCCTGTACGCGTCGCGCTCGGCGATCAGCCGTGCGAAGCGCAACCGTGACGTGTCTGCGCGGATCCGCCTCATCGTCGGCGTCGATCCTGCCCGACCGTCCCCCGCTGCTCAATCGGGACCACGGATCGCCCGATCGCCATGTGCGTGAGCCCGCATGGCAGAGCGGGCCGGCGGCGCTGACGATGCGGCCAAAGCCGTTTACCGTCAGGTCGCCTCCGGACCCGCCTGCCTGCGCTGCTACGCCAGCCGTCGCCGTGTAGCGGCGAGCGCTACCGACGAAGCGACGAGTCCGAGGGCGCCCGCTGGTTGCGTCGGGTGGCGAGTGCCGCGGCGGCGAGCAGGAGCGCGAGGCCGCCGAGCACGACTCCCGCGATGCCCAGGCCCTTGCTTGCTCCCTTCGAGGTGCTGGTCGCCTTGGCCGGCGCCGGGCTCGGGGCCGGCGCACCGGTGAGCGCGGCGGGCAGGGTCGCGGGCGGGCCGGCGTCGCCGGAGACGTCGAGTGCCGCGCCATCGGCGTTCGTCACGTCGACGGTCGGCGAGGGCTCGCTGCTGCTCGCAGACCCGATCCAGCGCACGACCTTGCCGCCGGTGTAGGTCTGCACGGTCTTGAATGCGAGGACGTCGCCGGCCTTGCCCGGCACGCTGATGGCGAGCGGGAACAGCCCGCTCTCGCCTGGCTTGATCCGCCCGCCACCGATGTCGACCTCGGAGACCTCCTCGGTCACGGTGCCATCGTCGGTCTTGATCGGCTTGGCGAGCTTGCGGTGCTTGAGGGTGATCGTCCAGCCCGGCGGCGGGACGGGGCTGACGCTCAGCACGCCCGGAGGCATCTGCACCGCGATCTTCACGGTGTCGGCGGATGTCT
>JAWVFZ010000200.1:0-6847 GCA_033855555.1 Solirubrobacteraceae bacterium | reverse complement strand
GTCTCGCCCATCGTCTCGGCCAGCTCGAGCGCGCGGGCGCCCCACGCAGCGGCGCCGTCGGCATCCTCGGAGTCCATGCACAGCTGCGCCAGGCGGCTGTAGGCCATCGCGAGCTCGCGACCGGGCGTGCCGAGTTCCAGCAGCGCGACTGACTGCAGCGCGGCGTCGCGCGCCTCCGCAACCCGGCCGGGACACCAGAGCACGTTCGACAGCTGCTCGAGCGCACGCCCTTCCGCGCGCGCGTCACCCAGCTCCCGGTGCAGGCCGATCGCTGCCTCCAGCGTCTCGATCGCCTCGTCGGTCTGGTCGGTCACCATGTACTCGTGCGCGCAGCGCTCGAGCAGCTCGGCACGGCGCTCGGGTTCCAGCCGTTCGGCGTAGCCAAGCGCACGCGCATACTGCGCCGCGCTCTCGCGGTGCGCGCCTGACGCCGACGCATGCTCGGCAGCCTGGGGTGCGAAGCGGAGGACCGCCTGCGCGTCGCCCGCCGCATCGGCATGGTGGGCAAGCCGCGCGAGATCGGTCGCCTCGCCGGCGGCGATCATCGCCTGGAGCGCCCTCGCGTGCAGCGCCGGCTGGCGATGTGGCGGAAGCGATTCCTCGATCACGAGGCGCTCGAGCTCGTGGCGGAACGCGACGCCCTGGCCTGCAGGGATCACCGCGCCGCTGGCGAGACATTCATCGAGCGCCTCGATTGCAGCGCCCGCGATGGCCTCCAGCTCCGGCAGCTCGGCGCCCGGGCGCACGATCGTCAGCACCTCGAGCAGCTCGCGACCTCGAGCGCTCACGCCGGCCACCCGCGCGAGCACCGCGTCGCGCACCGTGCCCGGGATCTGGCCGGTCTGGGCGGTCAGGGCCTCGACGACGAAGAACGGGTTCCCGCCGGTCGTGCGGTGGAGTTCGTCGGCATCGATCCCGTAGGGGTCCGCAAGCTGCGCGACGCCGCCAGGCGAGAGCGGCGCGAGGTCGATGGTCGTGGTGCCCGGCGCGCGCGCAAGCTCGCCGACGACGACGCGCAGGGGATGTGACGGGCCGAGCTCGTCATCGCGATAGGTCGCGATGACGAGTGCGCGGACCCCGTCGATCCGGCGTCCGAGCAGCCGCAGGACGTCGAGCGTGGCCTCATCGGCCCAATGCAGGTCCTCGAGGAGGACCAGCGTCGGCGTGCGCGTTGCGACCTCGGTGGCCAGTGCGTCCAGCACCTCGTGCGAGCGGCCGCCGCACTCCACGAGCTCCTCGAGGTCGCCGCCGGTGACGCGCGCGATGTCAGCGAACGGGCCGAGCGCACGCGGCGCGAAGAGCGGGTCGCAGCCGCCCCAGAGCGCGCGGGCAGGCGGGCAGTGCTGGTCGCAGAACCACTGCACGAGCGCGGTCTTGCCCGCGCCCGCCTCGCCGCGTAGGAGCACCAGGCTGCCCTCGCGCGCCTTGGCGAGGCGGTCGATTCGCCCGGCGAGGATGGCCAGCTGCTCTGATCGCTCGAGCAGTGGGGGCCGTTGCGGCGGGGTGATCGGCGACGTTGCCATGGTTTCTCGAGCGTGCGACTGCCAAGCAGGCGCATTCTCCAGGGGGCGCGGGGGGGCGCGCAACCGAGGACGTGTGGGCGCTATCTCGTATCCGGAGCGACTATGCGCGGAGGTGCTCGACGACCTCAGGCTCGCGGTCGCGCCAGACGAGACGCGACGGTGGCACCGCTTGGCTGTTACCCCCGTGAAAGCAGGAGCGCGCGCGGCCGCGGGCCAGCCGGCAAACGACCGGACCGTCATCCACGCGCGGCCGCGGTCCGGCTGAGTTTTCGGCACGCGAAGGCCCCCGCGCGCCCTGACTCCAGGCGGTCGGGGGTTCGAGTCCCCTCGCTCACCCCTCTAAGAAGTCCCTACTCAGGTAGTGACTTCGGCTTTTGTGGCCGGTGGTTGCCGACCGCGACCGGCCCGCGAGGCATCAATGAGGCATCAATTTGTCGCAGCGCGTGCAGCGGGCGGGTGCGTCGAGATTGTCGCTTCAGTCCGGCTGGCTGGCGATCCCGAGCCGCGCCGCTTCTGTCACAGCTTGGACCCGATTGGTGACGCCGAGCTTGCGCAGGATGGCGGAGACGTGATGGGCGACCGTCCTGTCCGTGATGAACAACCGGCTGGCGATCTCGGCGTTGTGCAGGCCTTGCGCGACGAGGGCGACGACCTCCATCTCGCGGGCGGTGAGGTTGGCCGGATTTGCGCGCGTGGCGAGCCGTTGGCCGCGCGGCAGGCGGCGGACGCCGCGCTCGCGGAGCTTGCGGGTGACGATCGCCACGGCCGGATCGGCCCCGAGCGCCTGCAGCTCACCGAGCGCCTGCCGCAACGCTGAGTTGTCGTCGGCCTCAGTCAGCGCGAACGCCGCCGAGTAGCGACATCCGGCTGCCGCCCAGCCCTCGCGCGCGCCGGCCCAGTCGCCGGCCATCTCGAGGCGCCATGGCGCCTCGCCGACGCTCGGGATCGGCTCGTCGGCACCGGCACGCCAGCGCCAGTAGCTGAGCCCGGCCATCCACCACGTGTCCAGACGCCGAGCGTGCTCATACGCGAGCTCTGTTTCGGCTATCGCGGCCTCGTTGCGCCCTTCCAGCCACGCCGCCTCGGCCCGGGCGATCGCGACGGGGCCGATCCACTGCAGCTCGTGGCGCGGCTCGGCGAGGGTCACGGCCTCATCAAGCGGTCCCCACACGTCTGGGTCGCCGCGGCGCGCTCGCACAAGCCCGAGCGTCACGAGGGCGTGGATCCGTGTCGACGGGTCCTCCTTGCCGAGGCAGATCAGGGCGGTCTGGGCCGCCTCGCTCCAGCGTCCCTCGGCAAGCAGGATCGCTGACTCCCAGCTGAGCAGGTAGTAGCGCCAGACATCCAAATCGCGCGTACTGCAGTACTCGATCCCGGCCCGCACGTATGGCGCTGCAATCTCGTACTCACGAAGCCGGCCCGCGGTCCGGACCACGATCACATACGTCACCGCGACGATGTCCTCGAGGCCTGCCTCTCGAGCCAGCTCGAGGGTTCGTGCGAGCTTGTCGAGACCGGCGAGCTCAGCGGTGAAGAACTCCACCCAGCCGACGGTCTGCAGGGCCAGGATGCGACTGCGCGGATCATCCAACTGCCGGGCGAGGTCCTGCGCGCGCTCTGCCCAGGTCATCGCCGCGCCCGGCTCCTCCGCCGCGAGCAACAACACCGCCATCCTCACGTATGCGGCGACGAGCTCGGGGCCCGGCAGGCCTTCGAGCACGTCGAGCGCGCGCTGCGCGGTGGCGAGCCCTTCGGGAAGGCTGCCGACCTGCCAGTGCAGGTGGGCGAGGAAAGTCAGCGCCAGGCCCTGTGCCGGGCGGGCGCCGAGCTCCTCGAGGCAGCGCAGCGCGCACTCCTGGGCAGCCACGGCCTCCTGGAACTGGAGCGTGACGAACAGGTCGAAAGCGCGCGCGCTGAACAACGCCGCCCGCGCATCGAGCGGCACCAGCTCGGCGAAACGCAGCGCCTCGCCATAGAGGACCGCCGCCTCCCTGTGCGCGCCGAGCTTCGACGCATGTGCAGCCGCCAGCGGCGCGAACCTCAGCACCGACTCCGGATCGCCAATCGCCTGCGCATGGTGGGCCAGGCGGGCGGGCTCCGCCACACCATCCGGCGGGGACTCCAACGCCACGAGTGCCGCCCTGTGAAGAGCGAGCCTGCGCTGCAGCGGTATCGACTCTTCGACCGCGAGGCGCGCGAGCTCATGTGAAAACCCCACCGCCCCACGCCGGGCGACGACCATGCCAGAGCCGATGGCTTCATCCAGACACTCCGAGCAGTCGCTCGCAAGCGCGTCGACCAACGACAGCTCCGCCTGCTTGCCCGCAACAGCGATCGCGTCGAGCAGCATCCGGGCGCCTGGGCTCAGCCGCGACGCGCGGCCAAGCACCGCGTCGCGGACAGTCGCCGGCATCTGCTCGTCATGAGCCGCCAGCGCCTCGGTGACAAAGAACGGGTTCCCGGAGGTCTTGAGATACAGCTCATCGGCCGCCGCTCCGTGCGGCGCCGCGAGGCGACCGACCGCCTCCCGCGAGAGCGGCGCCAGCCGCAGCCTGTCGACCGGCGAACCCCCCGCGACCTCCCCGAGGACGACCCGCAGAGGATGCCAGCGATCCAGCCCTACATCCCGATAGGTCACGATCACCAACGCCGGCAGGCCGTCCACGCGCCGGGCCAGCAGCCGCATCACATCGAGCGTGGCCTCATCCGCCGCGTGCACATCCTCGAGGACCAGAATCGACGGCGCGCCCTCGCCAAGCAGACGCCCGACGGCTACCGCGACCTCGTAGGGAACAGCGCCGCGCCCCACGACATCGGCCAATTCGCCGCCCGCGAGCTCTGCGACGTCCACGAACGGCCCGAGCGGGCGCGGCGTGAACAACACATCGCACGCCCCCCACAAGACCAGCCCGCACCGCTCCGCGTCATCGCAGAACCGCCTGACCAGGGACGTCTTGCCGATCCCGGCCTCCCCGGAGACCAGTACGACCCGGCCGCAGCTTCGCTCGACGACGCTCGCGAAGACCCGCGCCAACGTCGCCAGCTGCTCGGAACGCTCCAGCAAGCCGGATCGCTCTTCGACCAGCCCCGTCTGGGTCACCCCGTGTTGCCCCCCCACGCACCGATCATCCGCGCCCGGCGACCCGAAGACAAGTCGAGGCGCGCCCGCGCGCGCCTGTGGCGGCTCGAAGATAGGAAGCCGCGCCGGCCCAATGTAGGCAGTTCTGCCGATTCGCGTCGGGGGTCTGCTGTCTAGCGTCGACTCCGTAATCGAGTGGAGGAGACACTGATGCAGACCTACCTGATCTTGCGCCGCGACGGCTGGCGCACGCCCGAGGATCTCGACGCCGCGGCCGCGCGCTCGACGCGCGTCGGCGACGAGGAGATGTCCGAGGACGTGCGCTGGATCCGCAGCTACGTGCTCGACGAGGGCAGCGGTTCCGTCGGCACCGTCTGCATCTACCAGGCGACGAGTCCGGAGGCGATCCGCAGGCATGCCGAGCGGGCCGAGCTCCCGGTAGACGAGATCGTCGGCGTCGCCGACACCGTCGTGGTCCGTCCCGATCCGGCCCCGGTGGGTGCGTGATGCGCATCCAGCGAACGCTCACAGCGGGCCTCGCCGTCGCAGCCGTGCTCGCCGCGGCGGCCCCGGCTCCCGCCGGCCAGACCAGCGTCAGCAAGGCCCGCAAGGCCACCGCGAAGTTCCACCGGCTCGCCACGGCCAAGAAGGACGGCTACGGCGTGCTGCGCGACGCCCAGGGCATCTCTTGCATCGACAACCCCGGCGTCGGGGGCATGGGCATCCACTACGTCAAGGGCGCGCTCGTCGGCGACGGCAAGGTCGACCTGCTGCATCCCGAGGCGGTCATCTACGACCCGCAGGCCAACGGCCGCAGGAAGCTGGTAGCCGTCGAGTACGTGGTGCTCCAGAAGGACTGGGACCCCAACCACTCGAGCCCGCCGCGGCTCTACGGCCGGGGGTTCGAGCTCGTCAAGGAGGGCAACCGCTACGGGCTGCCCCCGTTCTACGAGCTGCACGCGTGGCTGTGGAAGAAGAACCGGCGCGGCATGTTCGACGACTGGAACCCGCGCGTGACCTGCTGACCGATGCCGGCGCGGCGCGGGGCCCCAGGCTCCGCGCTGCGACCGGTCGCTCCGCAACGTCAATGGAGCGCGCCCGGTGAACAAGCGCGGTTCGACGATCCGCGGCGATGTGCGGCAAAGTCGGTATCTCGGGTTTCTCCATCGGTTTAGTAGGGTTAGACGAGTTGCTCGCCACCAGAGCACCTCGCCCGCCCCCGAAACCGCCCAGGAGTCCCACAGCATGTACCTCGCCCGGCGACTAGCAATCGTCCCGTTTCTCATCGCCTTGTCCGCCGCCATGACCGCCTGCGGCGGCTCCTCGAATTCCGGCTCCACCGCTGTGAGCGGGACGCCGGTCGCCGCGACGACGAGTACGTCGAAGTCGTTTGCCTCTCTACTGCCGCCGGCGATCCAGTCCAGCAAGGTCATCAAGCTCCAGACGGAGGTCGGCTACGCCCCGTACGAGGTCTACAAGGCCGACGGCAAGACGATCGAGGGCCTCGACGTCGACCTGTGGAAGGCGCTCGAACCGCTGCTCGGCGTGAAGTTCGACGTGCAGGACGGGACGTACGCCAACATCATCCCGGCGCTGCAGTCCAAGCGGGCCGATGTGGGCTGGTCGGCGATGGCGCTCTCGTCGTTCGTCGGCAACAAGCAGGCCAAGTTCCTCGTCTACGAGAACCGGTCCTTCAGTGGGATCGTGGTCAACGCGTCGAACGGCTCGGTGAAGACCGGTGTCGATCTCTGCGGCAAGTCGCTGGGCTTCACCAACGGCGAGGACCCGCCGATCCAGAACATCCAGACACAGTGCAAGGCGGCCGGGAAGCCGGCGGTACAGATCAAGCGCTTCCAGAAGACGCCCGACATCATCCTGGCGGTGGAGTCCGGGCAGGTCGACGGACGGATCGTCGACTCCGTCAACGGCAACTACTTCGTCAAGCAGTCGAAGGGCAAGCTGAAGTTCGTCGCGGATGTGCTGCCGCGCAAGGAGATCCCCACCGGGATCGCCGTCCCGGTCGATCAGCCGCAGCTGCTGTCCGCGCTCCAGAAGGCCCTCCAGGAGCTCGTCGACAACGGCACCTACGACAAGATCCTCAACGCGTGGGGGGCACAGGGCACCGGCGTGAAGACGATCAGCGTCGCGTACAAGTATGCGGGCTGAGGACCCATCCGGACTCGTGTCTGCGGACGCGCTCGCGCTCCGGCGCCGAGTGGTTCCGCATCGCGCTCCGACGCGCCGG
>JAWVFZ010000199.1:0-4901 GCA_033855555.1 Solirubrobacteraceae bacterium | reverse complement strand
GACGTAGGACCACCACGACCGGTAGTTGTCGGTGACTTCGACCGTGTCGCCGAGCATCTCCTCCTGGGATTCGGTCCACAGCTCGCCGAGCCGGTCGACGCTGAGCTCGCCCTCCGACCGCCGCGCGGTGTGGGCCAGCTCTTCGAAGCGGTTCATGGCGACCTGCCGGAAGACCGTCGCGATCGACCCCTCGATGTTCTCGGCCAGCAGCGCCAGGCGCGACTCGGGGCTCGACGCCTCGTCCAGCAGGCGGCGGAACACGAGCGTCTCGCCGAACACCGACGCCGTCTCGGAAACCGTGAGCGGCGTGTGCTGCTCGAGGATCCCGCGGTTCGCGCCGAGCGCCGCGTGCAGGCCATGGCCGAGCTCGTGGGCGAGCGTCAGCACGTCGCGCCGCCGCGACGTGTAGTTCAGCAGCACGTACGGGTGGACGCTCGGGACCGTGTAGGAGCAGAACGCACCTCCGCGCTTGGCGGGGCGCACCGGCGCGTCGATCCAGTTCTCGTCGAAGAAGCGCTGGGCGGTGCCGGCGAGCACGGGGGAGAAGCTCTCGAACGAGCCCAGGACGATCTCCTTGGCCTGATCCCACTCGTAGGACTCGTCGGCTGTGGCGACCGAGGCCATGCGGTCGTAGTCGGCGAGCCGGTCGAGCCCGAGCATCCGCGCCTTGAGCCGGTACCAGCGCTGCGGGATGTCGTAGGCGCCGCGCACGGCACCGATCAGAGCTTGCACCGACTCGTCGCTCGCCTCGTTGGCCAGATTGCGGCTCGAGATCCAGCTGGGGTACTTGCGCAGCCGGTCGTCGGTGGCCTTGTCGGCCATCAGCGTGTTGAAGACGAACGCGCGCGTGCGCAACGTGGGCACCAGCGCGTCGGTGACGGCCTGCTGCACGTTCCGGCGCAGGTCGCGATCGGGCGACATGAGCTTGGAGAGCGCGACGTCCAGCGCGACCTTCTCGCCGTCGAGCTCGACCTCCATGGCGCTCGTCAGCTCGGAGAACAGGCGCGTCCACGCGTCGGCGCCGGTGACCGACTTCTCGGCCATGATCTTCTCCTCGGGCTCAGAGAGCAGGTGCGGCCGGTAGCGGCGCACCGTGCGCAGGTGATGGCGCGCCTTGTCCAGGCCTTCGGCCTTCAACAGCTCCTCCGCGCGGTCGTCGGGAAGCGCGGCCCACTCGAGCTCGAAGAACAGGAGGTTCGTCTCGACCGATGTCGCCTGCTCCTGGACCCGCTGCAGAAGGGCGCCGTTGCGCGGCTCGGCTGTGTCGGTCGCGAACCGCAGCATTGCGTAGGACCCGGCCTTGCCCACCAGGTCGGCGATGGCTTGCAGCTCCTCCATGGCGGTCGCGAGCGTCGGCCCGTCGATCGTTTCCACCGTGCCTTGGTAGGTGGCGGCGAAGTCGGCCGAGCGCTGCTCGGCTTCGGCGAGCAGGCGATCAGCGCCTGCCTCGCCTTCGCCGTCGACGAGCGGCTCGAGGTCCCAAGCGATGTCTTCAACTGCGCTGGACATGCTGTGAGCCTAGGGAAGATGCCGACCCAGGCCACAAGGTCATACCCTTCCGTGGGTGACGGAGCAACACGACACGCCGCCGGACGCGGCCGAGGAGAAGCCGCAGCCGGTCGAGGACGCATCTTTGCCTTCTGCTTCCGAGGAGCCGGCAGCTCCGGCTGCGCCGGCGCAGGAGCCCGCGCCCGAGGCCGCTCCGTCCGTCGAGGAGCCTGTCGCCCAGGAGGTCCGCCCGACCGAGCCTGAGCCGGAGGCCGAGGCGTCTGGCGTCGAAGCGACGGCGGAGCCGGATGTCGCGCCTGCTGCTGAGGCGGCGCCTGAGCCTGAGCCTGCGCCTGCTGCTGAGGCGGCGCCTGAGCCTGATCCTGCGCCTGCTGCCGAGGCGGCGCCTGAGCCAGATTCTGCGCCGGAGGCCAAGCGGCCCGAGCAAGTGCCGGAGGAGCCCGATGCTCCCGCCGCGCCGGCCGCCCCGACACCGCCGCCGATCGACACCGAGACGCCCAAGGTCGGACCGAAGATCGTGGGCATCGCGGAGGAGAAGCCGCCGCCGGTCGCCGTCATCAAGCGCCTCCAGGATCCACGCCGCCCGCGCCGCAGGCGGCCGAACGCTGCCGAGAAGCACCGTCGCGCATTCTTCGCTCGCCTGAACGAGCTACGCGGGAGCCGTCCCACCCCACCAGCCGCAGCTCCGTCGGCGCCCGAGGCCCCCGAGCCCGCCGAGGAGCAGCCGGACACCCCGACCGCTGAGGCAGCGGCGCCCGTCGACGCGCCGGCGCCCGAGCAGGCTGCGCCCGTGGAGGAGACGCCGGCGGTGCCCGAGGCGTCTGCCGCTGAGAAGTCACCTGTTGCTGAGGAGGCTCCCGCCGCTGAGGACGCTCCTGCTGCCGAGGAGGCTCCCGCTTCCGAGGAGGCCCCCGCCGCCCCGGAAGAGCCTGCCGAGGAGCCGATGGCGAACGAGACGCCTGCCCGCCGGCAGGCCCGGCTCGTTGCTTCGATCGAGCGCGTCGGCGGCGCCGAGACCGTGCGCCAGGCGCTGCAGCCCAAGCGCGACGATCAGGGCGAGCCGAAGAAATGGGCAGTCGTGTGCTGCGACGCCTCGATCGGCCTCAAGCCCGGCGACCCGACCTTCACCGCGTGGGTGCGATTGGCGGCGACGCCCGTGCGCGAGATCAAGAGTCTCGTCCGCACCGAGGAGGACGACCGGCGCGGGGCGCGCGGCGGTCCCGCCCGTGGGCGCGGGGCCCCCCGCCGCGAGGGCGTTCCGGGTGGTCCCGGCGCTTCCGGCGGTCCCGGGCGCGGCGGCCCGCGTCGCGACCGCGACGACCGCGGCGGTCCGCGCCGCGAGCGCGTCTCCCGCGAGGACATGCGGGGCGCGCAGGACGGCAGCTTCTCGCCGAGCGTTCGCATCATCGGCCTCACCGACCAGGACGAGGACCGCAAGGAGCGCGAGCGCCGTCGCAAGGAAGAGCGCGAGGCCAAGCGCAAGGCCGAGCGCGAGCGCCTCGAGCGCCTCGGCTACTGACGCATTTCTTCGGAGGATGCGGCTTGTTCGCCCGGAGGCTATTGACGGCGATCGGCCCGTTTGGAAGGTTCTCTTCAGACGCGGTTCCGAGGCCGCAAAGAGCGAAGCCATCCAGGGTGTGAGGCTCGCCACCGAACTCGGTGAATGACCTTCGGGTCAGACGCCGACAGAGGTTCCCTGAAGTGGCTTCGGTAACCGCGTCTCTTTCGTTCTGCGACCGCTTCCGGCCGGCTGCTTCGCGAATTCCCGGAAGATGCGCGATCTTCATCCAGGCGCCCTTGCATCAGCGACGTCGCGGTGGAAGGTTGAGGACAGACGCGGTTCGGAGCTGCAAAGAGCGAAGCCACGGGATGTAAGGCTCGCCGCCAAACCTCGGTCGACAGGACTTCGGTCCCGGCGCCGAGCGGAGGCTTCCCAAAGCGGCTTCGGATCGCGTCTCTTACGTTCTTGGCAAGGTCAGTGCAGCTGCGGGGCAAAGGACAGCCCGACGATCAGTCCCTCCGGTGAGAGCAGCCGCGCGACGGTCTGGCCCCAGGGCTCCTCGCGCGCCGGGTGCAGCAGCGTGTGGCCCTGTTGCTCGAGCTCGCGTCCGCCGGCGGCAACGGCGTCGGGATCGGCTAGTTCGAACTCGATGCTTGCCTGTGGCACCGCGATGTCGGCGGGCCACTCGGGCGCGCCGAAGCACGCCTGGGCGGCCTGGCTCAGCGGCCAGACGCCGAAGTGCTTGACGCCCTCGACCGCCTCGCTGTGAACGTAGCCGTCGTCGCCGGTGAGCGGCAGTCCGAGTGCGTCGACGTAGAGCTTCTGACTGGTGGTGGCGTCGGCCGCGATCGGCGCGACGCTCGCGACGAAGAGGATCTCCATATGAGAATCCTGACGCCCGCCGCCCGCTGCGTCTTGAAGAAAACGGTCAAGGTTTGCAAGCCGGCTCTCGCTACGTTCTTGCGCGTGATCGAGACCGAGCGTCTCCTGCTCCGCGCCTGGCAGCCGTCCGACGACCAGCCCTTCGCGGCGATCAACGCCGACCCGGAGGTCACGCGTTACCTGCGCGGGCCGATGCGCCGCGACGAGAGCGACGAGCTCCTCGCGACGATCCGAGGGCATTGGCGGCAGCACGCGTTCGGGCTGTACGCAGTTGAGGTGAAGCAGACCGGCGCGTTCGCCGGGTTCGTCGGGCTTGCCGTTCCGAGCTTCCTCCCAGAGGTGCTGCCGGCGGTCGAAGTCGGCTGGCGCCTGGGGCGCGAGCACTGGGGAAACGGCTACGCGACCGAGGGCGCGCATGCCAGCCTGGCGCACGCGTTCGGGCCGCTCGGGCTCCGGCAGGTCATCTCGATCATCGACCCGCGCAATGTGGCGTCTGTCCGCGTCGCCGAACGGCTGGGGATGCGCCGGGGACGCGATCGAATCCATCCGGTGACCCGCGTCCGTGTCGCCATCTATGAGAAAAATGCGGAGGATGCGGAATCCGCGCCCGAAGCCTCTTGACGACGATCTGGTCGTTTGGGAGGTTCTCTTCAGACGCGGTTCCGAGGCCGCAAAGAGCGAAGCCACCAGGGTGTGAGGCTCGCCACCGAACTCGGCGTAGGACCTTCGGGTCGGACGCCGGAAGAGGTTCCCTGAAGCGGCTTCGGTGACCGCGTCTTCTTCGTTTCTCCAGGAGGGTTCCGACTCTCCTACAATGGGTGCGTACAACAACACCCCGGGGACGACAGGCTTCGACGTGGTCGGTTCCGTGGGTGTGGTTGCGAGCCGAGGTCCCGGAGGCCTCGTAAAACCCCGGGAAAACCATACGTGCGGACTCTCACGAGTACGCCCTCGCCGCTTAGCACCTAGCTAAGCCGTGAGGTCCGGGCCCCCAACGCCTGCTAGGGGC
>JAWVFZ010000198.1:0-3329 GCA_033855555.1 Solirubrobacteraceae bacterium | reverse complement strand
CGGGTGAGGGAGAAGCCCTACCCGAAGGAGCTGCCGCAGTTCATCGCGTGGGTCCGCCGGATGAACGACGACATGCTCGCCGCCGGCCGCGTGCTGGCCGACGAGCTCGACTTCGACCTCGTTCATGGCCACGACTGGCTCGTCGCGGTTGCGGGCAAGCGGCTCGCCGACGAGGCGGGCGTCCCGTTCATCACCACGATCCACGCAACCGAGTACGGCCGCCACCAGGGCTGGGTGCACCGGCCGCCGATGTCCGACATCCACCGCACGGAGCGCTGGATGGCGCACTGCGCCGACCAGGTGATCGTCTGCTCGCACTACATGCGCGGCCACGTCGCCGACGTCTACGACCTCGAGGAGGACCGCGTCGCGGTGATCCCGAACGGGATCGACCCCGACGACCTCGTCGCGGTCGACGACCTCGACGCGCTGCGCGCCCGCTTCGCCGAGCCCGACGAGAAGCTCGTCCTGCTGATCGGGCGCCTCGTCTACGAGAAAGGCTTCCAGCTTGCGCTCGACGCGCTGCCCGGCCTGATCGAGGGCGCCGGGGGCCTGCGCTTCCTCGTGGCCGGGTCGGGCTCGCACGAGCAGGCGCTGCGCCGGCAGGCCGAGGAGCTCGGCCTCATGGAGCACGGCACGTTCATGGGCTGGATCGGCGACGACGTCCTGCACTCGCTGTACCGGATCGCCGACCTGTGCGTGATTCCCTCGCTCTACGAGCCTTTCGGCATCGTGGCGCTCGAGGCGATGGCGAGCGGCTGCCCGACGATCGTCGCCGACACCGGCGGCCTGCGCGAAGTCGTCGACCACGAGAAGGTCGGCCTGCGCTTCAACGGCGGCGACGCCGAGCACCTCGCGTTCATGGTCGAGCGGATGCTCACCGACCACGAGCTGCGCGATCGCCTGGTCACCCAGGCCGGCGAGCACGTGCTGCGGTTCGACTGGAGCGACATCGCGCGTCAGACCGCCGCCGTGTATGCCGAGGTCGCCCGGCCCGCGCGACCCGTGCCGCACCGAGCGGCAAGGTAGGTCACCATGGAGGGATGCCTAATCCTCCCTCCGCCCGCAGCGTGAAGATCGGCGCCGACGAGCGGACCGGCTGGTCTTCGGATCGACCGCGCCGCGAGGGCTCCGCTCCCCGCCCCATCGACATCTCCACCCGCTGTCGCGTCCTGCGCCCGACGGACCGCATGCGCTACTCGCCCGGCAGCCTGGTCGTCGTCGTGTCCGCATCGGCGGCCGAGCGCGAGGCGTTCATCAATCGCGTGATCGAGGAGAAGGGCGCCATCTTCACGCTCGCCAAGGTGCGCGGCCTCATCGAGGGCCGCGTCCCCGCAGAGGAGCTGGACGAGCGCGCCGCCGAGCTGCAGCAGGCCGCGGTCACCAAGCGCCTGGAGGCAGGCGAGACCGTCGTCGTCGGCGCCGAGGGCCTAGGCGCCGAGGAGCGCGACCGCTGGGCGCGCATCGCCCACGGCTTCCGGCGCCCGCGTCACGTCATCCTGCTCGAGACGGCCAAGGACCAGGTCGGCGAGGAGGACGCGCTTCCCCTCAACGAGCTACGCACGGCGCTCGACTCGGGCGAGCTCGGAGCAGAGGGCTTCCAGACGGCGATGCGCCTCGGCGGCGCTTCGATCGGCGAGCTCAAGCGGATCGTCTTCCGCTCGCCGCCGCGCGACGACTGACCGCTCACATAGGGTGGGGCCGCATGCGCCCCCTGTCCAGCTCCCTGATCCTCGCCGCCGCCGTCGTCGCCCTCGGGCTGGCCGCCGCAGGTCCCGCCTCCGCCAAGACCGTCTGGCTGTGCTCGCCTTCGCAGAAGAGCGACCCCTGCGACTACGGCCTGAAGACCACCGTCATCACCGCCGCCGGCGCGCGCTCCACCGAGGCTGCGCCGAAGGCCTCCAAGGCCAAGATCGACTGCTTCTACGTCTACCCGACGGTCAGCGACCAGTCCACGCCGAACGCGACGCTCGCCAAGGACCCGGAGGTCAAGGCGATCGCGACCTATCAGGCGTCGCGCTTCTCGCAGACATGCCGGATGTTCGCGCCGATGTACCGGCAGGTGACGCTCGCGGGGATCTTCAATCCGGCGAATGTCACGACGGCCGTGCGCGACATGGCCTACAGCGACGTCCGCGCGGCGTTCAAGGACTACCTCAAGAACGACAACAACGGCCGCGGCTTCGTGCTGATCGGCCACTCGCAGGGCTCGTTCGTGCTGCGCCAGCTCATCACCGACGAGATCGACGGCAAGCCTGCGGTCCGCAAGCGCCTCGTCTCCGCGCTGCTGCTCGGCGGCAACACGACCAACAAGGAGTTCAAGAAGGTGCACGCGTGCACGAAGGCCGGCCAGACCGGCTGCATCGTCGCCTGGTCGATGTTCCACGACCCGCCGCCTGCCAATGCCGCGTTCGCGCGCACGACGCTGGCCGGTCAGCACGTCGTCTGCACGAGCCCCGGCAAGCTCGGCAGCTCCAGCAAGCTCCTGCCCTACCAGCCCTCGGCGGCGTTCCCCGGCACGATCGGCGCGACGCTGGGCATCTTCGCCCCCGGCCAGCCGACGGACATCAAGACGTCGTGGTTCGCCCAGCCCGGCCGCTTCACGGCCGCGTGCGCGACCACGCCCGACGGCGCGAGCTACCTGAAGGTCGACGGCGCCCCGCTGCCGACGCCGGTGCCCGACGCGACCTGGGGCCTCCACCTGGGGGACATCAACCTGGCGCTGGGCAACCTCACGACGATCGTCCGCAAGCAGGTCGCGGCCTACGGGAAGTAGGGGTCAAGTCTTTCATTGCCACATTGGGCAAACCGGGACAACTCGGCAATGTGGCAACGAGAAGACTTGACCCCGAGGCTCGCCGAGCTCGAGCGCGATCCGCACCCCGCCCTCGCGCGGTTGCGTGAGCGCGCCGGGCCGGTGGCTTGGGTGCCGGCGCTCGGCGCGTGGCTCGTGCTCACGCGCGAGCGCGCGCTGGAGGTGATGCGCGACGACGCGACCTTCACGGTCGAGGACCCGCGCTTCACCACCGGCCGCGTCGTCGGGCCGAGCATGCTGACGCTCGACGGCCCCGAGCACGTGCGCCATCGCGCGCCGTTCGCGCAACCGTTCCGCCGCGACGCGGTGCTCGAGCGCTTCACGCCGCTCGTCGAGGCCGCGGCCGAGCGGCTGGCCGCGGCGCTGAGCTCCGGCGACGACGCCCGGCGCGGCTTCGCGGGCCCGCTCGCCGCGGCGATCGTCACGCACGCGC
This sequence comes from Solirubrobacteraceae bacterium, assembly GCA_033855555.1. Taxonomy (GTDB): domain Bacteria; phylum Actinomycetota; class Thermoleophilia; order Solirubrobacterales; family Solirubrobacteraceae; genus AC-49. The sequence continues at coordinate 81 of JAWVFZ010000198.1, read as the reverse complement.
TCGGCCTGGGCGCGGTCGGCGCCGGGCGCGTGCTCGGCTGGTACGACGCGATCGTGGCCGCGGTGACCGACCTGACCGCCG
>JAWVFZ010000197.1:0-6758 GCA_033855555.1 Solirubrobacteraceae bacterium | reverse complement strand
AGACCTTCTTGCCGTAGATCTGCTCGAGGAAGTGGATCATCTCCTCGTGGCGGCGGAACTCGGGGTTGTCGTGCTCGATGTCGCGCGGCGAGAGGTCCTTGACGCGCTTGACCTCGACCTGGTCGATTACGGCGTCGAAGATCTTCTCGCGGGGCGAGTGCTGGTAGCCGATCGTCACCAGTACCGCCTGGTTCTTGCGGTACTTGTGGGACTTGTCGCCGAGCCGGATCGTGGCCGTCTTGCGGCCCCGCTTGAGCTGGTCGGCGAAGATCGTCGAGTAGAAGTTCAGGACCTGCATGGCCCATGCACCCTACCCGCTAGACCCGGAGCGCGACAGGGCGCGCAGGGCCATGTCGCGCTCCCCCTTGTACGTGAGTGACCGGGCGGCCTCCTCGAGCCGCATCCAGCGTGCGTGCTCGACCTCGTGGTCGTGGTCGGCGGGCTCTCCGGCGACATAGTCGAGGAGGAAGAACGACACGGTCTTGGCGATCCGCAGGCCGTCGCGCTGGTACCAGTACTTCACGTCGCCGAGCTTCTCGCGGACCGTCGCATCGACGCCGGCCTCCTCGCGGACCTCGCGCAGCGCTGCGTCGGCGATGGACTCGCCCGGCTCCGGATGGCCCTTGGGCAGCGCGAGGACCTGGTCGCCGCCGGCGGCGCGCCGCGTCGGCACGATCACGATGCAGTCGGCCCCGCGCACGACCACGCCGCCGGCGGAGAACTCCCGCTCGATCGCCATCAGAAGACGTAACGCGCCAACGCGCCGGGCTCGTGGACGGTGAGGCGCCCGCGTCCTTGCGTGATGATGCCCGCGCGCTCGAGCACGGCGAGGAAGCGGCTGGCCGACTCGCGCGAGGAGCCGGCCAGCTGGGCGACCTCGGCCTGCGTGACGACGACGAGCACGTCGCCGCCGTCTGCCCCCTCGGCGCGCGCCTGGTCGACCATCTGCCCCAGAACCCCGGCGACGCGGCTCTGCACCGTTTGGAAGGACTGGCGCGCGAGGCGCTCGTTGGACTCCCGTAAGCGGCGGCCGAGCGAGATGACGAGCTTGTAGGAGATGTCCGCGTGCTCGCGCAGCAGGCGCCGCATGTCGGCGCCAAGGATCGCGATCGCCGCGACCTCGTCGAGGGCTTCCACCGTCGCCGAGCGGCGCTCGTCGTCGAACATCGCAAGCTCGCCGAAGATGTCGCCGGGGCCGAAATGCGCGAGCGCGATCGCGCGGCCGTCGCCGTTCTCGCGTACCGCGCGGGCGTGGCCGGACTCGACGATGTAGCACGTGTCCGAGGCGTCGCCCTCGCGGAAGATCACCTGGTGGGGGTCGAACCGCCTCGGCACCGAGACGTGCGCGACGCGCTCGAGGTCGGCTTGCGCCAGCGTCTCGAACGCCGGCACGCGACCGAGCAGCCGGACCGTGTCGTCAGCCGAGCCCACCCGCGAAAGGTTCTCATACCGGGTCCAGCGCCCCTTCCCGCCGGCGTCGGCGCGCCGACCGGGCGGCAAGCGCGCCAAGGGCGCCGATCAGCGCGATGGGGATTCCTCCAGCCAGTCCGACCAGCACCACTCCGGCTGCGACCTCGAGGACTCGCAGCGCGTCGTGCGCGGCGTCCCGCGGGGTCCAGCTGCCGCCGCCGGTTGCGCCCTTGTGGCCGTTGCCCGACACGGTGACGTCGACGCGCGCGAGGTCGGCGCGGCGGCGCAGCCCGTTCAGCTCGCCCTTGAGCGCGGCGATCTGCGAGCGGTTGTCGCGCAGGCGCAGCTTGAGCGCGTCGATCTCCTGTGCGGTGGTCGCGCGGCCGAGCGCCTTGAGCAGGCCGCGGCGCTCGGCGCGCGCGTCGCCGAGGCGGCTCGACGCCGAGACGAACGAGCCCGTGATGTCCGTCGAGCCCTGCGACAGCGAGGCGACGTGCGCAAGCTTGCTGAGCGCAGCGATCGCCTCGTCCAGGCGCTTGGTCGGGATCCGCAGCGCGAAGACCGCCGAGGCCTCTGCGTCGGAGGTCGCGATTTGCGAGGACTCGACGATCCCGCCGAAGCGCTGGGACGTGGCGATGACGTCGTCGGCCACGCCCTGCACGTCGGCGCGCGCAGTCGAGAGCGCGAGGCTCGTCGAGCGCTCGACCTTCCTGGCGGCTGGGCTACCGAACGCCGGGGCCGCCTGGGACGTGGCGGCGCCCGCCGCGGACTGCGGGGCGGCGGCCTTCGCCGATGAGTCCTCGGTGCTCGACGACGCGTGGGAACCGGCCGGCGACGACGACTCGGTCGATGGCGACGAGCCGCCGTCCCGGTTGCTCACGACGACGACGGCGACCACCAGCGCCGCGGCCAGACCGCCCAGGGGAGACCAAGCGAGCCACGACCGCCGCGGAGGCGCCGCTCGGGCCTCGTCGACGCGCGCGTCGAGCTTGGCGGCGAAGGCCGGCGTCATGACGGGCCGCTCAGCGTGCACGTCGGCGACCAGCGCGGTGAACGGCGAGGGCTCGCCGGCCAGCGCGCGCTCGAGCTCGGCGAGCTCCGCGGCGACGGCGGGGTCCAGCGTGGTCTCACGACGGCTCATTGCAGGCCTCCCGCAGCTTGGTGACGGCACGGTGCAGGCGGGTTCCGGCGGCGGACTCGCCGACGCCGATCACCACCGCGATCTCGGCGTTGGTCAGGCCGGCGTGGAACTTCAGGGCGATCAGCTCGCGCTCGCGCGCATCCAGCGCGGCGAGTGCGGCACGGACGGTGGCGCGGCGGTCGGCGTCGTCGTCTCCGGGCGAGACGGCCTCATCCGGCGGCTCGGCGAGCAGTGCCGCGGTGCGCGATCGGCGGCGCAGCTCGTCGAGCGCCGCGTTGCGGGCGATGCCGAACAGCCATGCGCGCTCGCTGCCGCGCCCGGAGTCGAAGCTGCGCCGCTTGCGCAGCGCGCGCTCGAACGCAAGCGCGGTCACGTCCTCGGCAGCCGTACGGTCGTGCAGCAGTGAGGCCACGTACGCGTAGAGGTCTGCCCCGCACGAGCGGTAGAGGGCCTCGAACGAGGAGGTCGCCTGATGTCTCCCCGGGAGGGCCATGGTCGCGGTCGCCATGCCCGTACTACGCCGCAGGTCGGCATTCATCACGGGCGTCGCTATCTTCGTCGCCATGTCCTCTCGCCGCACGCTTCCGTGCGTACTGGCGCTTGCGTTCGCCGTCCCCGCGGCCGCCGCGACGGCGAAGGCGCCCGCGCCGTGGGCCACCGTGAACATCTGCGACACGGCCGACAACCCCGACACGATCGGGATCCGCGGCTCGATGCCTCCGGGCGGCAACGCCGGCGACGAGATGTTCATGCGCTTCCAGGTGCAGTTCCAGCGCGACGACGGCAGCTGGCGGCTCATGGGTGCGGCCGGCGACAGCGGATTCATCGACGTCGGGCGCGCCCGCGCCAAGCCGCGTCAGGCTGGGCACTCGTTTTGGCTGAGCCCGCCGGCCGCGGGCAACGTCTTCACGCTCCGTGGTCTTGTGACGTTCGAGTGGCGCGCGAGGGACGGAACCGTGGACCGGCGCGCCCGCAAGCGGACGACCGGCGGCCATCTCTCGACCGCCGGCGCGGACCCGTCCGGGTTCACCGCCGCGGAGTGCACGGTGTCGGCCTAATGGCGCTCGGCGCTTGCGCCGATGCAACGCGCATGCGACGCGCCCTCCCCGCATCGATCGCCGCGCTGGCGCTCGTCGCCGTTCCGGCGCACGCGCGCGAAGCGGGCCTGTGGGCCACGGTCAACCTCTGCGACACGCCTTCCAAGCCCGCGGCCATGGGCGTCCGCGTGTCGATCCCCAAGCACGGAAGCGGCCAGCAGCAATGGGTGCGAATCCGCGTGGAGTGGTTTGACGGCACCGCACGCGCCTGGAGGCCGATCGGGCCCGGCGGCGATGCCGGCTGGAAGCGCCTGGGCCGCGGGAAGGCAACCGTTCAGGGCGGCACCACGTTCACGTTCCAGCCTCCAGCTGCGGGCCAGCGCCTCGTGCTGCACGGCGTGGTCGACCTCCAGTGGCGCAAGAAGGGCAAGGTCAAGGGCCGCGCGAAGCTCCCGACCGAATCAGGCCATGCGAGCCCGAGCGACCCTCAGCTCGCGACGTCCGGCGACAGCTGCGAGATCACGCGCTGACGAACAGCCGCGGATCGTTGGAGATGATGCCTGTGACGCCCAGCGCCTCGAGGCGGGCGATGCGCGGCGCCTCGTCGACCGTCCAGACATAGAGCTCGCCGCCCGCCTCCTTGATGGCCGTGACGAGCCGCCCGTCGACGACCGCGTAGTGGGCCATCACCGCGTCGAACTCGCCGGCGCGAAGGCCGGCCACGACGCGCTTGGCGAGCCGCCGGCGGTACCAGTGGGCGCCCATCAGCGCCAGCGGCTTGGTCACCGGATGCGAGAGCGGGTTGCGACGCATCTTCGGAACCGACAGGCCCAGCCGCACCGATGGGTCCAGCGCGCGGATGACCGGCAGCGACGTCTCCTCCATCGTGGAGATCAGCGTGCGGTCGAGCAGCCGGCGGGCGCGTAGCGCGTCGACGACCTCGCGCTCGTAGCCGGGGCGCTTGAGATCGACATCGAGCTCGATGCCGGCGTAGGCGTCCGTGACGAGGTGGTCGAGGCCCTCGTCGAGGGTCAGCACGTCGGGGCGCTGGGCGTCGGCGAGATCGTGGGCGAGCACGAGCCGGCCGTCGCCGATACGCAGGACGTCGAACTCGACCATGTCGACGCCGGCCGCGAGCGCGGCGTCGAAGCTCGCAAGCGTGTTGCCGGGCGCGATGTGGTCGGCGCCCTTGTGGCCGACGCGGCGGTAGCTCACGTCTGGCATCGCGGGCACCAATAGGTCATGCGGTTGTCGTCGCCCTGGCCGCGGCTGCGGATTCGCTCGCCACAGCGCGGGCAGGGCATTCCGGCGCGGCGGTGGATCGTCCTGAAGCGCTTCTGGTTGCCGTCGAGGGCCGACTGCTGCATCGCGGGGCGCGCCGCGTGGACGATCGCCAGCGCCTCCGCGTCGCTGACCTGCCCGGTCGGCCGCCAGGGATCGACGCGAGCGCTGAAGCAGGACTCGACCTTCCACAGGTTTCCGATCCCGGCGATCGTGCGCTGGTCCAGCAGCGCGTCGCCGATCGGTCGCGTCGGGTCATCCTCCCGCAGGCGGCGCAGGAAGCCGGCCTCGTCGAGCTCCTCGGCGAGGATGTCGGGGCCGAGCATGGCGATGCGGCGGTCGAAGCGCGTGCGCGACTCGGTCAGGAGCTCGAGCACCGGGCCGTCGAACTGCACGATCTCGTGGCCGCGGTTGCGCAGCACCAGCCAGGCACGCGAGCGCCCGCGCGGCCAGCGGCGGCCCTGGGCGTAGGTGCCCCACGAGCCGGTCATCCGCAGATGCGAGTGCAGGACCAGGTCGCCCTCGAAGCGGATGAACAGGTGCTTGCCGTGGGCGTCGACGGACTCCACCGTGCGGTCGGCCAGCCGCTCGGGCCAGCTGTCCCTGCGATGGCGCGGATGCGGCGTCTCGATCGCATCGGGGATGTCCCCGAGCAGCAGCGGCCGGATGCGGTTGGCCGCGTAGTGGATCGTGTCGCCCTCGGGCACTCCTCAAGGGTACGTGCCCGTCAGATCGAGCCGACGAGCCGGCTGTCGTGCTCGTACTGGAGCAGCTCCTGCCCTTCGGCGGGCGTGACCCAGCGCAGCTCGTCGACCTCGTCGTTCGGGACCAGGCCCAGATCCTCGAGGACCGACATCCGCCACCAGCGCACGAGCTTCGGGCGCCCGTTGACCTCGTAGCGGTTGTGCTCGAGCTCCTCCTCGAGCCGGCAGCGCAGGCCGGACTCCTCCTCGACCTCGCGCACGGCGGCGTGCTCCCAGCTCTCCCCGGATTCGAGCTTGCCTTTGGGCAGCGACCAGTCGTCGTAGCGAGGCCGGTGCACGACGGCGACCTTCCCGTCGCGCACCACCACGCCCCCTGCCGCGCGGATCTCGTCGCTCACCGCCCGCAGGCTAGATGACTAGACGTAGAAGTACGGATCCAGCACCCTCACTTCGCTGATGCTGTCGATCGGCAGGCCGGTCGAGCCGGCGCTGCGCCGGATGGCATCGGGACTCGGCCCGTCGTAGACGCAATACGTGTGCGTCTTGTCTCCGCTCACGTAGGAGTGGACCCAGGTGACGCCCTCGGCGGCGTTCTTGTCGACGACGCCGAGGCAAGCCTGCGCGCCTTCGGCATTCGTGGGGATGTTGAGCCCGTCCGGAAACGTGCGCTCGACCATGTAGCGGGGCATGTTCGCCTCCTCGTCGTTTGACGGTGTGACCGTACCCCGCTCAGGCGCTCAGCGTGAGCTTTCTCGGCCCCTGGCGGAAACCGAGCTCGATCAGCAGCGGCTCCCAGTTCGATCCGACGACGGGCTCGCCGTCGACGCGCTCGAGGCTGAGCTTGCGGCGCCGGTCGCCGGTGATGAACGCCGCGAGCGCCTCGAGGCTCGGCCGCACGCGTGGATCGTCCGGCTCGGTGAGCACGAGGATGCCGCGCCCGCCGCGTTCGATGTGGAGCACGGGCTCGCTGCCGGCCAGGACGACGTATGCGCCGGCGGCGCGCTGCGGGCGCTTGGTCTCGCCGTCGCGCTTGGGCCACGGCAGCGCGGCACCGTAGGGCTGGGCCGGGTCGGTCGCCGCCCGGACGATCGGCGGCGCCTCCTCTTCGGCCGTCTGCGCGCGCAGCCGCGCCACGGCGCCGGGGCGCGCGCACAGCGCGCCGCCCAGTCCGTCGCTGAAGTAGCC
>JAWVFZ010000196.1:0-2914 GCA_033855555.1 Solirubrobacteraceae bacterium | reverse complement strand
TGCCGTGGTCTGGCAGCCGTGGACCATCACCAGCAGCGGCGCCGCCCGTCCCGGCCGGTACGACGTCGGCGTGTAGAGCAGGTAGGGGAACTCCGTGCCGTTCGACACGACGGTCCCGGACGTCGTCCGCCCAGGGTCGGGCGGCTCGCCCTGCGCTTGTGCGATCGCCGGCGACAGCGCGACGGCCGCGCATACGACCAAAACCATCCTCCACATTCCCGGTCTCCTCCCCTGGCCCCGCATGGTCATTTCGGCGGCCGAGCGGCCAGCTCGCCCTTGAGGACCTTGCCCGTGGGGTTGCGCGGCAGCTCGTCGAGGAAGACGACCTCGCGCGGGACCTTGTAGCGCGCGAGGTTCTCCTTGACGAACGCCTTGACGTCGGCCTCGCCGAGCTCGAAGTCGTCGCGGGTGACGACGAACGCGATCAGGCGCTGGCCGAATTCGGCGTCCTCCACGCCGATCGCGGCGGCCTCGAGGATCGCGGGGTGCGTGACGAGCAGCTCCTCGACCTCCCCCGGGAAGACGTTCTCGCCGCCGGATACGATCATCTCGTCGTCACGGCCGTCGATGTGCAGCCGCCCCTGGTCGTCGAAGTGGCCGACGTCGCCGGTGGACATCAGCCCGCCGACGGTCTCCTTGCTGCCGCCACCGGTGTAGCCCTCGAACGGTGCAGTCGAGCCGACGAAGATCCGCCCCGGGGTCCCCGCCGGGACCTGCTCGCCCGGCTCGTCGAGGATTAGCACCCGCGATCCGAGCGCCGGCCTGCCCACAGACGCGGGCGCCGCGCGGATGTCCTGCGGGGTGGCCAGTGTCGCGACCGAGACCTCGGTCGATCCGTAGAGGTTGTAGACCACGTCGCCGAGCAGGTCCATCGCCCGGATGGCGACGTCAGCCGGCAGCTGCGAGCCCGCGCAGAAGACGACGCGCAGCGACGCGAGGTCGTGCCGGCTGAGCTCCTCCTCGCCGAGCGCCAGCAGGCGCTGGAGCATGATCGGCACGACACACCACGTCGTCGCGCGGTGCCGCTCGGTGTCGGCGAGCAGCGTGGCGGGGTCGAAGCTGGTCCTCAGGACGATCTGCGATCCGAGGCTGATCGAGAGCAGCGCCATGATCAGGCCCGTGCCGTGGTAGAGCGGCGGCCCGATCACCGTCGCCTCGCGGGCGCGCATCGGCATGCGGTCGAGCAGCGCGCCGGGGAGCGACAAGGAGCGCGGCTCGGGGCGCGGGGCGCCCTTGGGCGTGCCGGTCGTCCCGCTCGTCAGCAGGACCACCCGCCCCGGCCTGGCCGGCCGCGGCAACGGCGTCTTGTCGCCCTCGGCGATCGCTCGATCCACCTCGCCGGCGGCGTCTGCGGCGCAGGCGATCCGCCCGTGGCGAGCCTCGATGTCCGCGGCGGCGTCCGAAAGCCCCTCGTCGAAGACGAGCAGGTCGACGCCCTCACGCGCCGCCACCTCGGCAGCTTGGCGGGCCGAGAACGCGGTGTTCAGCCAGATCGCGTTGATGCCCGCGCGCGAGGCGGCGAACGCCGCGATCAGCGGCGACCGGTGGTTGCGGCACAGGATCCCGACGCTCGAGCCCGCGGCCAGCCGGCGCCCCTTCAGCGCGTTGGCGAGCCGATCGACTTGCTCGTCGAGCTCGGCGAAGCTCATCGTCCCGCGCTCGTCGGCGATTGCCGGCAACTCCGGGTGGCGCAGCGCGGCAATCCGCGGCGCCGCGCCCAGCGGCCCGTAGTCGCGCAGCGCGCGCAGGATCTGCACTTGGCGCCGCGGCGGGTCGAGGCCGAACGCGCCGGCGCGCACGAGCGCCGCGAACGATCGCGCCTCGATCGCCGCGCGGCGCGCGGGTCGGGTCGTCAGCTCGAGGAGGTCCATCGCCCCGGGTCATCTCGGAACGCGACGAGGTGGCGGGCCAGCCGCTCGGGCGCCTCGAGCTGCACGCAGTGGGGCCCGACCGCGACGACGCCGGCGAACGCGCGCAGCTGCGGGAGGACGGGCCCGCGACCGTGGAGGTCGGGAGTCACGCAGGTGCCTCGGCCCCGGCCAGCCGCTCGGCGATGTCCTGGATGCGCCACGGCCCCTCGGTCTCGATCTCCGCGACGGCGCCCCAGCCGCTCAGCTCCTGGATCGAGCCGCCCTGCACCGCGTAGACCTTGCCGGTGATCGGGCAGCCGGCCGTCGCCAGATACGCCACGAGCGGCGAGATGTTCGAGGGATCGAACAGGTCGTGGCCGGTGTCGTCGGTGACCCCGGCCGCGAACACCGCTCCCATCCCGGGCGTCGCGAGCGTCAGGCGCGTGCGCGCGATCGGCGCGATCGCGTTGACCCGCACGCCGTAGCGCACGAGCTCGGACGACGCGACGAGCGTCAGCGCAGCGATCGCCGCCTTCGCCGCACCGTAGTTGGCCTGCCCGGCGTTGGGCACTGTGACGCCAGAGGCCGACGCCGTGTTGATCACGGCGCCATCGACCTCCTCACCCGCCTTGGAGCGCTCCTTCCAATGGGCGGCCGCGTGGTGCAGCACGGCGGCGTGGCCCTTGAGGTGCACGGCGATCACCGCGTCCCAGTCCGCCTCGCTCATCGAGGCGATGAACGCGTCGCGCAGGATGCCAGCGTTGTTGACGACCACATCGACGCGCCCGTATTCGCCGACCGCCTCTGCGATCAGGGCGGCCGCGCCGTCCCAGCTCGCGACGTCGTCGTTGTTGGCGACCGCCTCGCCGCCGGCCGCGCGGATCTCCTCGGCGACCGCCTGCGCGGGCCCATGGTCGGCGCCGGAGCCGTCGTTGGCGCCGCCGAGGTCGTTGACGACGACCTTCGCGCCCGTCTCCGCGAACAGCAACGCGTGCTCCCGCCCGATGCCATTGCCCGCGCCGGTGATGACAACGACGCGACCTTCATTCAACCTGCTCATGGAT
>JAWVFZ010000195.1:0-16381 GCA_033855555.1 Solirubrobacteraceae bacterium | reverse complement strand
GGCCCGGGCTGGCGCTGAATCGTGGCGCTGCGGTCGCCGGCGGCGAGCTGCACGTGGCGCTGTCGTCGCATTGCCGGCTGCCGGACGATGCGTGGATTGCGCGCGCCGAGGCGCATTTCGCCGACCCAGCGATGGCCGCGGCTCACGGCACCCGCACGGCACCCGACGGCGCGCCATTGACCCAGCTTCTGGTGCAAGGGCCCGCCCAGACGCGGGCGCATCCGCGTTGGGGTTTCTCGAACCACGCCTCCGTGTGGCGGGCCGCCGTCTGGCGCCAGCACGCGTTCGACGAGGAGATGCCTGGCGCGGAGGATCGGCGCTGGTCGTGGGAGATCATCGACCGCGGCTGGCGGATCGTGTTCGATCCTGAGCTGTCGGTCGACGTGGATCACCGCTGGAAGGACGGCACGCTGGCCTACTTCCGCCGAATCCGCATGGAGGACCGGGCCCTTGCGTCGTTTGCGGACCTGCCGCCCTACCCGCTGTCGCAGATGGTGGCCGACTGGTGGCGATCGCCGCAGGACCACCGCGGATGGCTGTTCCACCACCTGAACCCGCGTCGTGCCGCCGGATTCGCCGGACGCTACGCGGGAGTGCGCAAGCGCAGATGAGCGACACGGCGGTGCCCACCGTCTCAGCGGTCGTGCCCACCTATCAGCGTGAGGCGACAATCGCGACGACGATCGCCCGCCTGCTTGCGGAACCGGATCTGCTGGAGGTCGTCGTGGTCGACGACGGCTCGACCGACGGGACCGGCGAGGTGCTCCGCGCGGCAGCCGCGGCCGATCCGCGGGTCCGGCCCGTCACGACGGCCAACGGCGGGGCCAACCGGGCGCGTCTGACCGGCTCGCAGGCCGCGCGCGGCGACGTGGTGCTGCTCGTCGACGACGACGTCCAGCTCTGCGCGGGCACGGTTCGCGGGCACGCCGCCCACCACGTCGGGACCGCGCGCCTCGTCGTGGTCGGGTACATGCCGGTGGACCAAGGACCTCCCGCGCGCGACACCTATCCGCGCGACATCTATGCGCGCGAGTACGAGAAGCACTGCGGCGGCTGGGAGGCCGACCCGGACTCGGTTCTGGCAAGCCTGTGGGCGGGCAACATCTCGCTGCGCCGCGAGGACCACCTCGAGGCGGGAAGGCTGCTCGCGGGCAGCCCCGTCCGCGGCTACCACGAAGACCTCGATCTCGGGCTCTCCTGCGTGCGGGCCGGGTTGACCGGCATGTTCGACCGGGGCCTGCGCGCCCGGCACCTGTTCGAGCGGTCGCCGGAGGGCTTCCTCCGCGACGCGCGGAGCTCGGGACAGACGCTCGCGGCCGTCCACGACCGTCACCGCGACATGCTCGGGCCGCTCGACCGCGATTTCGGGCGCGGGCTCCCGGCGCCGGCGCGATGGCTTGTGAACACCTCGGCGCGGGTGCCAGGACCGCGACTCCTCACGACCTGTGCGATCGAGGTCTTCGGCAGGCTGCGCATGTTCCGGCTTCAGCGCCTTGCGGCGGGTATGGCATGGCGCCAAGAGCAGCTGCGTGCGGTCATCGAGCTGCCCGCGGAACAGGTCGACTGAGACACTAGTGCGCGTGTCAGGCGAGAACGCAACATGAGGGATCCCGTGATCCTGTGCTACCACGCGGTCAGCAAGAGCTGGCGCGCGCCCTTGGCGGTGTCCCCAGTTCGTCTTGAACGACAGCTCCGGGCGCTGCTACGCCTCGGCTATGAGGCCGCGACGTTCTCCGAGGCGCTCCTGACGCCACCTTCACGCCGTGTCTTCGCCGTCACCTTCGACGACGCCTACAGCTCGGTCGGGACGCTGGCTGCGCCCGTGCTCCACAAGCTCGGCATTCCGGGGACGCTCTTCGTCGCGACCCGGCACGTCGAAGACCGGGCCGGGCGCCCGGCGTGGCCGGAGATGGCGCAATGGGACACGATGATCCACACGCGCGAGCTCGATCTCATGAGCTGGGCCGAGGTCGAGGCAATCGCTGCTGCCGGTTGGGAGATCGGGTCGCATACGCGCACGCATGCGTGGCTGACCGAGATCGATGACGCCGCGCTGGACGAGGAGCTCGTGGGCTCGCGCGAGGACCTCGAGGCTCGGCTGGATCGGCCCTGTACGAGCATCGCCTATCCCTACGGAGCCGTGGACGACCGCGTCGCTCGCGCGGCGTGGCGGGCGGGCTACCGGGCCGGCGGCGCGCTGCCGTCGATGCTCGAGCGACTATCCCGCAACCCGTCCACACCGCTCAAGTGGGGTCGCATCGGCATCTACGCCCACGATGACAACGTGCGGTTCGGGGTCAAGGTCGCCGTCGCGGTCCTCCGGGCGACAAGCAGCGGCGCTGCGCATGAGGACGACTTGCTGGATGTGCCCCGTGCCGTCGCCCGCGAGCCGGGGGCCCCGCGGGTGGCGGTGATCGTGCCGTGCTTCAACGACGGGACGCTCGCCAAGGAGGCCGTGGCGTCGGTTCGGGAGCACGAGCCCGTCGAGCTCGTCGTCGTGGACGACGCTTCGACCGATCCGGAAACGGCGGAGGCCCTGGACCAGCTCCGCGCCGATGGTGTCCGCGTGCTGCGCCACGAGGTCAACCAGGGCCTGTCCGCGGCGCGGCGGACCGGCCTCGCGGCCACCACGGCGCAGTACGTCTTCCCCTTGGACTCCGACGATCTTCTGGTCGCGGGGGCGCTTGCGCATCTCGCGGATCGGCTGGACTTGGACGAGTCGCTGTGCGCGACGTGGGGCGACATCGTCGAGTTCGGAACCAGGCACCGCCGGCTTTCGATGCCGGTCGTCTTCGATCCCTACCGGGTGGCGTACCGAAACGACTACCCCGTCTGCTCGATGTTCCGCCGCGACGCTCTCGAGCGTGTTGGCGCGTGGCAGGACGTCGGCGGCCAAGTGGGCTACGAGGACTGGAACCTCTGGATGTCCTTCGCCGAGCGTGGCGAGCGCGCGATGCATGCGGGGGCCGGCGTCGTGGCGGTCCACCGCCGCCTTCATGGCCTGCGGATGCTCGGCGACGCCGCGAAACGGCATCGTGCGCTGTACGCGGAGTTGCGTCGTTCGCACCCCCGCCTGTTCGCCGAGATTTCCCAACACCGCCGCAGGAGCACGTTGCCTCGCCTCGCCCGCCTCGCGTATCCGTTGGTGTTCGGAAGCCGGCCGCCGCTTGGCCTGCGCGACGGCCCCGCCGAAGCTTTCGCCGCGGTGCGGCGTCGACTCCCGGGCTGAGCGGGCGCCGATGGAGGAGAAGGCCATCCGGGGCGTCTCGTGGAGCTTCCTCGGGCTCGGCCTCAACAAGGTCGTCGGATTGTCGACGTCGCTCATCCTGGCCCGGCTCCTGCTGCCGTCGGACTTCGGGCTCATGGCCATCGGCCTCGTCGCCATCAACTTCCTCTTCTGGTTTGGAGGCATCAGCTTCGGCGCGGCGCTCGTGATCCACCAGGAGCTCGACCGCCGGGGACAGGGGACGGTGTTCACGCTGTCGGTGGGCGCGGCGTCGGCCGCCGCGGCGATCGCCGTCGGCCTGGCACCGGTGGCGGCGCGGACCCTGCATCAGCCCCGCCTGACCGGCGTCCTGGACTGGCTGGCCCTTGCAGTCCTGCTCGGCGGGATCATCTCGTTCTACGACGCACTGCTGCTCCGCGAACTCGAGTTCCAGCGGCGATTCTGGGCGACAACAACGGCTTCAATGCTGGGCTCCGTCCTGTCGATCGTCCTCGCCGTCGCGGGAGCCGGGATCTGGAGCCTCGTCGCGGGACAGCTGTTCGCGGCGGCGATCTCCGCCACGGCGTTGGTCGCCGTCGCGCCGGCCCGCATCGCCCCGAGATGGGATCCGGCGGTTGCACGCAAGGTGGCGCGAAGCAGCCGGGGCTACATCACGCAGGGCGTGACGGTCTTCATCCGCCAGAACATCGACACCGTGATGGTCGGCCGTTGGTTCAGCGCGGCGTCGATCGGCTTCTACTCGATGGCGTTCAGGCTCGGTGATCTGACGTACTCCACGCTGGCGGACCCGGTCGCACGTGTGACCTTCCCGGCTTTCGCCCGCGGACGCGCGCGCAACGAGGACGTTCGGCCGAGCTTCCTGGGGGTGATCCGGCTCGTCGCGCTCTTTGCCTTCCCCGCGGGGCTACTGCTGAGTGCTGCCAGCCGACCGTTCACAGAGACGATCTTCGGCGCGAACTGGGGGCCCATGGTCGGGCCACTCACCGTCGTCGGGATCTGGGCGGCCGTGCGGCCGGTCGAGGCGACAATTGCGTGGTTGCTGAACGCGCTTGGACGCGCGGGCACAGTCGGCTGGGTCGCGCTGATCGTGCTCGGCCCGCTGGCGGTAGGGCTCGCAGTCGCGGTGCGATCGGGAAAGCTCGAGCTCGTGGCGCTCGTACCGCTCGCCGACACCATATTGTCACTGGGGATCCTGACGGTGCTGGCGCGGCGTCACGCACAAGTGCAACCGCGCGACATCTGGAGAGCCGTTCGTCCGGTGTTTCTGTCCGGAGCCGGCCTGTGGGCGATCACACGGGTGGTCGCCGGCGCGCTTGGCGGCCTGCCGCCGCTTGTCGCGCTCGCCGGGTGCGTCCTCGCCGGCCTGGGCGCGTACGTCGCAAGCCTCTGGGTGATCGAACGCGATCTCCTGCCCGTGTCGTTCCGGCAGATCACGCGGGTCCTCAGGCGGCGCCAGGCGGAGCCTGCAGCCCCCTGATCCGCGCCTCAGCCGCTTCGCGACTCGGCGAGGGTGCGCTCGATCGCTCGGTCCACGCGGGCGTGCACCTCGGACTGCACCCGGGGCGGCTGCAACGTGTGCACGTCGTTTGGCGCCGAGAGCAGCTCGAGATGGAGGTTGGGCCAGCGCGCTGGCTGGCGGAGGTGCCCGCTGCGCTCCAGTTCGAGCCGCAGCGGCTCGCCGCCCGTGAAGAGCATGAAGCCCTGCTTGCCCTGATCGCGGAGTCGGTCCAGCGCGGCGCCGAGCGGATCTTCGCGCCCGTCAGGCGTCTGATCCCGGCCCAGGCGCAAGCGCGCTCTCGCTGCGGCCATGGTCCGGCGCGCCACCGCACCAAGGATCTGTGGGGCACGCCGGAGGGGGATGTCCCCTCGCAGGACGCGACGGTACGTGACCAGCCGGGTGAGCTTGCGCACCTTGCTCGCATCCCGCCTGGTCGGGAGCGCTTCGTCCCAGAGGAGCGCCAACGGATTGAGCATGAACGCGGCGTCCATGCGGTCGTCCTCCAGCGCAGCGTGCAGTGACCAGTACGCGCCGGAGCACAGCCCGAGGCAGCCGAACCGCGTGGTGCCGCGCCGCGTCTGAATCGCATCCATGACGCCGCGCAGCTGCTCGACGAACTCGGGCCCGTAGAACCGCGCCTCATCTCCGCCGAACCCGTCTGCACCGTCGGCATCACCGATCCCGGCCAGGTCGAGCCGGACGCTCGCCACGCCGCGGGCGGCCCAGCGACGCGCGAGCTCAACCCACATCCGATTCGGGCCGATCCGCCGGATCGCGCCCGCGTTGAGGAGCAGGATCGTCAAGTCGCTCGACCCCTGGTGGTCTGCAGGCTCGCACAGGATCCCGTCTGCGCCGTTGCAGATCAGCGGGGTCTCGGTGATGGCGCGTCCGTCGATCGTGAGCGGCGCGACAACGGCGACCTCGCTCCTGTCCTGGGAGGCCGGGACGTCGGCGACAGGCTCGCCCCGCTCCAGCCAGGTCGCGACCGCGTCGATCGTCTGCCACGGCGGCTCGGCTGTCACCGGGACCGCCATCATCGCGCTCCAGCCTGTCCCGGGCGCGTCATCGACGGCAGCGCCGCTGCGCTCGGCTGCGGCGCGCAGCTTCGGATCCGGGGCGAGGCCGTCGCGCCCGATCAGAAGCACACGCCGTCCAGTCGCCGCGGGCAGGGGCCGGGCTGTCAGGTCGACCGCCTTGAGCTCGGAGACCGCTTCGGGGGTAAGGACGAACCCGGCGGCCATCAGCGACTCGTCACCATCGGTCCTGTCGTCTTTGAGATCCGGGTTGAGCCGCCGCAGGCGCGAGGCCTCCAAGCGCGAGAACGCACGGAACTCGCGGACCAGGGTCGCCCCGCTCGACGGGACGTTCCACAGCACCAGGTCGTGGATCGGGGCACCTTCGAGCGTTGCGTTCCACGCGAGCAATCCGCCCAGACCGAGGCCGATGGCGGTGCAATGGCCGGACGGGCTGTCGGCGGCCAGCCAGCGCGCGGCTGTGGCGACCGCCTCAATCCAATCATCGAGCCGACCGGGATCGCGCGGGCCACCGGCGCTGTCGCCCGTCCCGGGCAGATCGATGCGCAGCGCCGTGTGACCGTCGGCGGCCAGCCGGCGAGCCCACGCGCGGCGGCTCCGATACGAGCATGTCTCCTCCCATCCGAACGGCGCGAGCAACAGCACGGATGTCCTGGACCGTTCGCGCGGTGCGTCGTACCGCGCGAACACCGGCTCGCGGCTGTTCAGATAGAAGGCTTGGGCCAGGCTGGACATGACCTACGACATCACCGCGGCGCCGTTAACTCGGGCCCTCGATGTCGCCGTAGGTCGTCCGTGACGGTCAGACGTGCAGCCGGTGCGGGCGCGCCATGCGGCGCATCGCAACGCCGACGCCGAGGAGGACGACGCCTCCGGCAATCAGCAGTCCGACATCAAAGCCGGTGAAGGGAAGCGAACCAGAGGACGCGGGCTGCGCGTCGCTGACCTGGGCCGTCGGAGCCGTCCCGGAAGATGACGTGGGTCCATCGCCACCGGATACGACCTGATCGGCGACCTGGCCCTTGCCCGCGTACGTGTCCGAGGACGCATCCTGGGCGTATGCAGGGGCGCTGATCGCGAGCGTCGCGAACAGCGAGAAGATGAGTGTTATCCGACGCATGATGATGTGGTACTCCCTCAATCCGTTGAGATCCGCTTGCCTAGCCGTGGTCCGAGGACGCAGGGTAGCGACTTTGAACCGCCCAGGGAAGGGAACCTCTATAAAAGCGTGAAACATTGTTTGCCCGAAGGTACCCAAATGTCCGCAACTAACGCCCCTGCCTGCGGTGAGCACGCCCAATCAGGATCTGCTGGGCCTCGTTGAAGCCCAAGGGATGGCGCGTCCCCACTCGACTCAGCGCCTGCGCGATCACGGGTTCGAGCGGATTCAGCCGCCGCGCGCCGCGCAGCGCGGCGCGGGCTGGGCCAGGGCCCCCAGCCATCTCCTGGAGGCCCAGCAGCAACCTCGGGTACCAGTCGCCGGGGTCGCGGCTGCTCGCGTTCTCGAACGCCGTGCGCGCCCGCGATCGGCGCCCGAGCTCGGCGGCGATGAGCCCTTCGATCAGGTAGGGCCGATCCGAGAGTGGGTCCAGCCGACGCGCGACGCTTAGGCGCCCGAACGCCTGTGAGGGGTTCCGCCCCCAGGTCGAGGCGGCGCGGTTCACCTCACGATCGGACACGAACGCCGCCGCCATCGCGGCGCTGCCCAGCAGGGCGCCCGCGACCAGCGCGGCCTTGGCCGGGATGCGGATCGCGGCTCTGGCGGGAGCAGACCCGGCGGCCTCCTGACCCACCGGTCCGGCCGCCGTGCGGCATCCGGCGGCTGCGATACCGGCCAAGCCGAGCGCGGCCACGCTCAGGACGGGCACCTCCCACAGCCAGTCGACGCTCCCGTGGGCCATCCACACGACGAGTGGGAGCAGGAGCGCGCTGCGCGTCGTGCGCCAGCCTGGCGGGGGGTCGCGGCGCCGGCAGGCGATGCCCAGCCCGAGGACGAAGGCCACGAACAGAAGCGCCCCCACGGAGCCGTTCTGGGTGAGCAACCGCAGGGGAAGGCTGTGGACCCAGCGCGTCTCCTCCAGGGAGTTCGCCCGCAGCCGGACGTAGGGCTCTGCGAAGTTGTCCTGGCCGATCCCGCCGACCGGGTGGGCGCGCCAAAGGTCCACGGCGACGCGCCAGAAGTCATATCGGCCCGACCCCAGCGACGTGAAGTGGTTGGCGCCCGCCGCGGCCGTCTTGGCCGGATCCTTGAAGTCCGACCACGCGTGGTTGAGGCGTGCGATCGGGTGTCCGTGCGTGGCGACGAGGGCGGCGGCGCCGCCGCCTCCGGCAAGCCCCACGACCACGACGATGGCGCCGATCGCTGCCAGGCGGCGCGCGATTCGCGACTCGTGCGGGATACGGCGATCGGCAAGGACCAGCGCCACGCCTACGACGAGGGCGCCGAGCGCTCCGAGCCACGCGGTGGTGGTCGCGTGGTGGACGGCCGGGTTCAGCACTTGGGCCAGTGCGCTCCCGAGCCGTCCGTTTCCCTTGTCGTAGGGGGCCAGCAGATCGGTGCGCGCGAAGGCGACGGCCCCGAGCGGGACCAGGCTGAACACGGCAATGCGCAGGCGCCCGGGCGTGAGCACGAGCAGCGCGACCACCACGACGGGCAGGGTGAACAGCCAGCCGCGGCTCTGCGACAGCAGGGACATCTCGAGCAGCAGGGCCGACGCGGCAAGCAGGGGGGGACGCAGCGCCCACGGCGTGGCCCGCGAGGCGCCCAGCACGAGGGCCGGCAGCGCCGCCATGGTCCACAGGGCGGCGTCGGCGTTGGAGTAGCCGGTGGGGTCCGCGAGCCGCACGTCGATGAACATGCCGGTCACGTCGCCGTGCCGGAGACGCAGGAGGGTGACGGCCGCAGCGACCGTTGCGATGGCCACGAAGGCAATGCCGGCGGCCAGGGCCGTCGGAAGCGTCCAGGTCAGGCGGGCTGTGAGGGCGAAGGCGGCGAGGTACAGCAGGGTGCGATGGCTGCCGAGCCACGCGTCGCCTGGGACGTCGGCCCAGAGCGTCGACAGGTACGACCAGGCCGTAAATGCGGCGAGCGCCGCGACGGCAAGCGCCAGGGGCCGCGCCGGCGCGGGCCATGGCGCCGGGCCGGGCCACCATGCGAGCGCAGCGAGCGCCACGAGCACGATCGCACCGGGCAGCCAGACGGCCGGCGCGTAGCCACCTCCGTCGAGGGCCCACCAGAGCACCAGCGCGCCGAGTGGGAACGCGGCGAGCGCGGTGCCGAGGCTCTGTCTGCGGTCGGACACGCCGCAAGCATGCCAGCCGCCGGGGCGGCTTCGGATGGAGCGCCTAGACCGTCAGGGCCCTGCGCCGCCGCCCTGCCCACGTCGCGATGCGAGCCGCGCGTGGGACGCGGAGCCGATCGGCTCGCGCCCTGAGCAGCGCGACAAGGTCGGCGGTCGGGAGGAAGGGGTCCGAGACGACGCGGCCGGTGCGCAGCGAGAGCGCGGCCGCCACGCGGCCGTCGGACTCAGCGACCAGGATGTCGCCGCGGAGCGGCATCGACGAGTCGAGTGCCGCGAGGCGATCCAGCGCAGCCCCATCACTCGGACCGGCCGGGCGGATCGTGACGGTGTCGGCTGAAGTGGTCATGGGCATATGGTCGCTCCCTGGAGGCATCAGTTCAAATGACATTTGTGTCTGGCTGGGATAAGATCCGCTAATGCTCGACGTCAAGCGACTCCGGGTCCTGCGCGAGGTTGCCGCACAGGGGTCCTTCTCCGCCGCCGCCGATGCGCTGGCGTATACGCAGTCCGCTGTCTCACAACAGATCGCAGTCCTGGAACGTGAGGCGCAGACCAAGCTGGTCGAGCGGACGGCCCGCGGTGTCCACCTCACCGACGCGGGCGAGGCGCTCGTCCGCCACGCCGAGGTCATTCTCGCCCGGCTCTCCGATGCCGAGGCGGAGCTGGAGGCGATCGCGGGGCTCCGCGGCGGCCGGCTGCGGATCGTCGCGTTCCCAAGCGCGGGGGCCACGCTGGCGCCGCGGGCGATCGCGATCTTCCGTGACATGCACCCGGGCGTCGACCTCACGCTGATCCCCGGCGAGCCGCACGAGGGCCTCGCCGCGCTGAAGGCCGGTGACACCGACATCGCGCTGCTGATCGAAACCGGGTTCGACCGCGTGCACGACGAGGGCATCGAGCGCACGCACGTGATGTCGGACCCGATGTACGTGCTGCTGCCCGCCGGCCATGCGCTTGCCCAGCGGCCCCGGCTGCGGCTGAGCGACCTCGCCGACGAGGCCTGGATCATGGGGTCGACGGCCTCGCTGTCGTGTCCCGACGGGCAGATCCTGATGCGTGCGTGCCAGGGCGCGGGATTCGAGCCCCGGATCGCGTTCAACAGCGACGACTACAACGCCATCCAGGGCTTTGTCGCGGCAGGGATGGGCGTTTCGCTGATCCCGGACCTCGCGCTGCTCGCGCTGCGCGACGACGTCGTCGTCCGTTCACTGGGCCGCCGTCCGCCCGCGAGGAACATCGTTGCCGCGACGCTCGCGGGCGGCTACTGCTCGCCGTCCAAGCAGGCGATGCTCGAGATCCTGTGCGAGGTGGGTCAGGAGTTCGAGGGCAAGCGGGAGTCGCTGGTGCTCGCGTCCTGACGGCCGACGTCGCGCTCGCCGGTCGCCCGCGCCGACGTTAGCCCCGGCGTGTGGGCGGGCACCATCGGTCCATGCCAGGTTCCGTCTTCCTGATCGCTCTCGTGGTCATCGCTCTGGTGCTGATCGTCCTCGGCGCAAGCACGGTGTTCCTGATCCCTATCGTCGTCCTCGGGCTCGCCGCGATCTTCGCGGTACCGCTGCTGGGTCTCTTCGGCGCGGATCGGGATCGCGCTCGTCACGGAGGAGGAAGCGACCCGAGTGGCGTTCCCAGCACGAGCGAGGCCTCGTACGACCCCGTCCAGGAGCCGTAGGCTCCGCGGGGTGGACGACCCGCTCGTCGAGCGCACGCGCCAGATCTTCGAGCGCTTCTCACGCCGCGATGTGGCGGGGCTCGTGGAGCTGTGCGACGCCGACGTCGAGTTCCTGCCGGTGACGGCGATGGTCGCGGCGGGCGGCAAGCCCTACCAGGGTCACGAGGGCATCCGCCGCTATATGGCCGACGCGGCCGCGATCTGGGAGGAGCTGGTCGTCGAGCCGTCGGAGTTCCACCGCTCCGGCGAAGACACCGTGGTTGTGGCCGGCCGGGCGTACGCGTGGGGCATCGGGCGGGTGATCGACGCCCCCGTCGCCTGGTTGTGGCGCTTCTCGCCCGAAGGGCTGGCGGTCTACGGGCGCGTGTACGAATCGCGCCGCGAGGCGCTCGAGGCCGGAGGAATCAGCGTCGCGGACTAGCCATCGTCCTGGCGGAACGCCCAGCGGACCTCGTCGATCGTGAGCCCCGCGGCGAGGCAGGCCAGCAGCTTCATCCGTGCGGCCTGGGGGCTGAGGAAGCCCGCCGGGATCACGTCGGTGCCGCGCAGGTCGCGCTCGGAGCCGGGATAGCCGTAGGTCGCGCTCAGGATCACACCGCGCTCAGGGCGGCAGTAGGCGACGACCGGGATGCGACTGGCCGCCTCCGCCCAGAGCCCGAGCACTTCGGGCGACAGGTGACCGGCCCCGAGCGTGCCGATGATGACGCCGTCAGGCTCGGTGGCGATCGCCGCGCGCGCGAGCGTGCCGTTGTCGCCGGAGGTGGTCGGGACGATGAGGACGTTGCGCTCGAGGTCAGGCGGGTCCAGCGGCGGGTTGCGCGGCAGCCGGCTCCAGATCGTCGGGTGGCCCTCGGTGACGCGCCCCAGCGGGCCGTTCTGTGGGCTGCTGAAGGCGACGAGCGAGGTCGTGTCGGTCTTTCGGACCGTGCGCGCATGGTGGATCTCGCCGCCGAAGACCACGAGCACCCCGAGGCCCGAGGCGGCGGGGGCGGCGGCGACGCTCACGGCGTCGACGAGATTCGCCGGCCCGTCGGCGCCGGGTGCGGTGGCGGGGCGGATCGCGCCGGTGAACACGATCGGCGCGTCGGCGTCGTGCAGGACGTCGCACAGCATCGCCGTCTCCTCGAGCGTGTCGGTCCCATGCGTGACGACGACGCCGATCCCGCGGCGCGAGGCGTCGCGCGCCTGGCGGCAGATCTCGAGCTGGTCGGCGCCCGTGAGATGGGCGCTCGGCTTGTTCATGAGCGTCCGCGCCTCGAGCCCGACGAAGGCCTCGAGCCCGTGGGTGCCGGCGACCAGCGCCGCGGCGTCGAGGTCCGGCTTCGCCGCCTGCGCGCCCGTCATGCCGATCGTCCCGCCCGCCGACAGGATCAGGACGCGGCGGGCGGGGTGGTCTCGGTCGGGCGGCATGGCGGTGCATGATGACCGCTGCCACTTGGCGGTGCTGTGGACCGGTGGGTGGCCGGCGCGCTAGATCTCCTGAGGATGCGGCACCGCCGCGAGGGCGACGTCGGGCGGTTGGACAGCGGTCACCTGGGCCTTGCCGGGCGCCAACGCGGCAACCCCGGCGCCGGCGATGGCGACGGCCGCCGCGACGATCTCGGCGGCTCGGAAGCCATGCATGAACGCCCCCGGCGAGGAGTAACCGCCGCGGCTGACGAAGACGGCCGCGAGGATCGCGACGCCGAAGACGCCGCCCAGCTCGCGCACGGTGTTGTTGGTGCCGGCTGCCACGCCCGAGTCGGTGATCGGGACCGACCCCACGACGGCGTTCGCGACGGTGGGAAACACCATCGAGATGCCCACGCCGGAGACGATCAGGGGCAGGACCAGGCTCCCGTAGCCGACCGCGGGCGTGGCTTCCAGCCCGAGCCAGAGGAGCCCGGCCCCCTGCAGCAGCAGGCCGACCGTCATGAACGGCTTGTTGCCGAGCTTGTCGGACAAGCCGCCCGCCAGCGGTGCGACGAGCATCGGCATCCCGGTCCACACGAGCATGCGCAGCCCGGCCTGCAGCGGGTTGTAGCCGAGGCCGACCTGGAACATCTGGGCGATCATGAACAGCGATCCGATCAGCGAGAACGCCAGGAAGAACGCCACGCCGTTGGCGGTCGAGAACGCGCGGCGGCGGAAGTATTCGAGCGGGAGCATCGGGTAGCGCGCCCGCCGCTGCCAGGACAGGAACCCAGTCATCAGGAGGGCACCGGCGATCAGGGAGCCGATCACCTCGGCGCTGCCCCATCCAGCCGACGACGCGCGGACGGGCGCCCAGGTCAACGCGAACAGCGAAGCCGCCACGAGGACCAGTCCGACGAGGTCGAGCTGGGGACGCGAGCCGCGACTCTCGCGCAACATCGTCATGCACAACACCATCGAGATCACGCCCACCGGCACGTTGATCCAGAAGATCCATTGCCACGAGATGTCTTGGATGATCACGCCGCCCAGCACCGGGCCCGCGGCCACGCCCAGGCCCGTGACACCACCCCAGATCCCGATCGCCGCACCCCGCTTCTCCAGCGGGAAGGCATCGCTGATCAACGTGAGCGTCAGCGGGAGCACAACCGCTGCACCCGCCCCTTGGAAGACACGGGCCGCGATGAGCATCCCCACGCTGCCCGACGACGCGCAGGCGATGGAGGACGCAGTGAAGAGCCCGAGGCCGAGGACGTAGACGTTCCTGCGGCCGAAGCGATCGCCCAGCGCGGCGCCCGTCAGCATCAGGCAGGCAAACGCCAGGTTGTAGGCGTTGATCGTCCATTCGAGATCGGACAGGCTTGCACCGAGGTGCCGCTGCAATGTTGGCAGCGCGGTCGAGACGACGACGACGTCGAGCGATGTCATGAACGCGCCGACCGATGCCAGGATCAGTGTCATCGCCACGCGCGTTGGGGGCGCGGGCGAGCTCGTGTTCGTTGCCATGGGGAACCCTTCAGTTCGAGGTGACGGGAGCCCGACTCGAGGCTCGTAGACAGAGACCCGGCCGACACGGCCGATCCATCGCGGCTCCCGGCCGATCGCGCGTGACTACGGGCCGGGAAGGCGCGGCGGCAGATCGAAGCGCTCGAACAGCGTGGCGTCGACGAAGAAGACCATCTCGTTGATCTCGCCCGAGGGTTCGAAGGCCAGGACCTGCAGGCAGTGGGCGAGGTGGGCGTGCCGGGTCGCGTCCCAGAGATAGCTTCCGAAAGCCACCTGGCCGTTGGCCTGGGTGGGCAGTAGACGCCAGCGCGAGCCAGGCGACAGCGGGCCCCTGGTGGCGAAGGTCACGACCGCCTCACGCCCGCCGTACCAGGTAGGCAGGGGCGGCATGGACAGGACAGCGTCCTCGGTGAGCAGCGCGGTCAGGGCTCGCACGTCCGCGGTCTCCCAGGCCGCGACGTAGCGTGCGGCGAGGTCCTGCAGGCGTTGATCGCCCAGCGCGCGCAGTGTCTCCTGCTGGCTGGCCTCGGGAATCCGTTCGTCCACGGCACGATGAGCCCGCTGGAGCAGGCTGTAGACCGACGACGGGATCGTGTCGAGCATCTCGGCGACCTCGGCGCCGGAGAAGCCGAGCACATCGCGCAGGATGAGCACGGCGCGCTGGCGGGGCGGAAGATGCTGCAGGGCGGCGACGAACGCGAGCTCCAGGCTCTCGCGCTGCGCGAAGTGCGCCTCGGGCGACCCCGAGGCCTCGGCGTCGGCGAAGTCCTCGGGGATCGGCTCCAGCCACACGGACTCCGCCAGCGGCGGATCCGGGTCGACGCTCGGATCGCCGGCGGGTCGCCCTTCGATCCGCAGGACGCGTCTGGGATGGCGGTTGATCATGTTGAGAGAGGTGTTGGTGGCGATGCGATACAGCCACGAGCGAAACGAGCTGCGGCCCTCGAAGCGCGGCAGCGCGCGCCACGCGCGCAACAGCGTGTCCTGCACGGCGTCGTCGGCGTCATGCACCGATCCGAGCATGCGGTAGCAATGCCGGTGGAGCCCGGCGAGGTGGGGCTCGACGAGCGCGTCGAAGCCAAGCCTGTCGCCGCGGCGCGCCGCCTCAACCGATCGGGTCATCCGGAGCCGGTGACGATCGCCGCACCCGAGGGAGCTGTTTGGGGTCTCATGTCACCTAAGACCCCGGCGGGCCGGCAAATCCATCGCAGCGACGACGGGCTGGCTGCTAGGGAGCCGCGGTGTCGACCTCGTAGTGGGTCGAGGTGAGCTCGCGGCGGATGAGGAAGCGCTCGTCCTCGGCGTAGAAGACGGCGGTCTCGTAGTCCTCGCCCGCAAATGCCTTGACGGCGTCGATCGACTCCCAGAGCGTGAACATCATGAACTCCTCGCCGTCGGGCACCGGGCGGCGGAGCATCCAAACGCCCTTGTTGCCGGGGATCTTGGCGTAGCCGGCGACGCCGGTGTCCTGCATGTAGGTGGCATATGCGTCGCCG
Organism: Solirubrobacteraceae bacterium; assembly: GCA_033855555.1. Taxonomy (GTDB): domain Bacteria; phylum Actinomycetota; class Thermoleophilia; order Solirubrobacterales; family Solirubrobacteraceae; genus AC-49. Next base: position 1,237 of record JAWVFZ010000195.1, on the reverse strand, counting down.
TTCTCCGCGGCGACGATGCCACGCCAGACGCGGGCGATCATCCGATGGCTCCTGTCGTGGTGAGGGGTGCGGGGATGATCTCGAAGGTTTGCAAGGCTGCCCTGCCATGACGAGGGAGCGGTTGCTGTGACCTTCTGCGGATACCGCACCTGAACGACAAAAGCCCCGCGCATGCGGGGCTTTCGCTCATGCGCCGAAGAGGACTCGAACCTCCACGGGCCAAATGGCCCACAAGGCCCTCAACCTTGCGCGTCTACCAATTCCGCCACCGGCGCGTGGGGCTGGCGGAGTATAGCCCCGCCTTGATTCCGTCCTCGGGGCACGCTAGCTTGCGAACACATGTTCGTTTCCGCGCCCGCCACACCCACCCCGAGGAGCCAGTCATGGATCTGACCAAGCGCCAGCAGGAGATCTTCGACTTCATCAAGCGGTACTCCGCGGACTTCGGCTACCCGCCGACGGTGCGAGACATCGGCAAGGCGGTAGGGCTGGCCTCTTCCTCGACGGTACACGCCCACCTCGCAAACCTCGAGAAGCTCGGGCTGCTGCGGCGCGACCCCACCAAGCCGCGCGCGATCGAGATGCTCGACCGCGCCCGCGAGGGCGTCGAGCAGGCGGTCGAGAACGTCCGCTCGCTCGTACGGCCCGAAGGCTTGCCGCTGGTCGGCCAGGTCGCCGCCGGCGCGCCCGTGCTCGCCGAGGAGAACATCGAGGAGTACGTCGCCGTGCCGCCGCTGGCCGGCGGCGAGGAGGGCGAATATGTCCTGCGCATCCGCGGCGAGTCGATGAAGAACGCCGGCATCCTCGAGGGCGACTACGTCGTGGTGCGCCCGCAGGAGAGCGCCAGCGACGGCGAGATCGTCGTCGCGCTGGTCGGCGAGGAGGCCACGGTGAAGCGCTTCTTCCGCGAGGACGACCATGTCCGACTGCAGCCCGAGAACGAGACCATGGAGCCCATCCGTTCCAAGGACGTGCGCGTCCTCGGCAGGGTCGTGGGCCTTTTCAGGAGCGTGACATGACCGCAACTGCACTCCAGTTCGACTTCGACGCGCCGGCCCGCCGCCTGCCGGTGCGCCGCACCGCGTCGCTCACCCTCGTGGGTGGCGATCATCCGGTGGCGGCCGGCCGGGGGCTGACCTTCGACGACGTCCTCGTCGAGGGTTGGGAGCGTCTCTGCGCCGGTCGCGCCGCCGCCTGCCCCGTCTGCGGCTCAGCGATGGCCGCCGCCCCGGCTCGT
>JAWVFZ010000194.1:0-13938 GCA_033855555.1 Solirubrobacteraceae bacterium | reverse complement strand
AGTGGAAGATCCCGCAGTGGTCCAACGCGATCGAGCGCCAGCGGGCCCGCAGCTACCACCAGGCCTACTCGGCACTCGTGGCGCTGCACAACCTGGAGCGCGCGCAGGCGGAGATCCGGGCGGGCCGGACGAAGAGCTGGTCGGACTTCAAGGTGCCCGACCATGCCGTGAGCGTGGGCTTCCACGAGGCGGCGCGCGGGGTGCTGTCGCACCACATGGTCATCCGCGACGGCAAGATCGCCAACTACCAGCCCTACCCGCCGACACCGTGGTGCGGCAACCCACGGGACTCCTTCGGGACGCCCGGCCCCTACGAGGACGCCGTGCAGAACACGCCGATCTTCGAGGAGAACGGCCCGGACAACTTCAAGGGAGTCGACATCATGCGAGCGGTCCACTCCTTCGATCCGTGCCTGCCGTGCGGCGTGCACATGTACGGCAAGGGGAAGGTCCGCAAGGTCGTCCACACCCCGACGGGGATGGCGTAGATGGCGACGATCGAGCGCGCGCCCGAGGAGGAGCTCGTCGGGCGCGTGCAGCAGCTCACCGCGGAGGTCGAGTCGCTGCATGACCCGCAGGCGCGGGCGTGCGCCGAGGAGCTCGCCGCGGCGGTCGTCCAGCTCTACGGCGAGGGCTTGGCGCGCATCTTCGCCACGCTGGATGAAGACATGCGCGACCAGCTCGCCGCCGACGGCGTGGTCGCGAGCCTCATGCTCATCCATGGCCTCTACCCGGTGGATCTGGAGACGCGCGTGCAGGCGGCGCTCGACAGCGTCCGGCCGTACATGGACAGCCATGGCGGGAACGTCGAGCTGCTCGGCATCGAGGACGGCATCGCGCGGCTGCGGCTGGAGGGCTCGTGCAGCGGCTGCGGCGCGTCGCAGGCGACGATGGAGACCGCGATCGAGCGCGCGCTGGAGGAGACCGCTCCCGACCTGCTCGGCATCGACGTCGAGGGCGTCGTCCCGCCCCCCAAGCCGCGCCGGGAGCCGGACGCAGGCGTGGAGTGGGTGTCGCTGGAGGGCGTCGCGGGCCTCGAGCGCGGAAGCCTCGTGGCGGTCGAGCCAGGACTGATCGTGGCCAACGTCGCGGGGACGCTGCTCGCCTATCGCGATCGCTGCGCGGGCTGCGAGGGCACGCTCGAGCAGGCAACGCTGATCGGCGGCACGATGACCTGTCCGCACTGCAAGCGCCTGTTCGACCTGCCGCGCGCCGGGCGCTGCGTGAACGTGGACGACCCGGGGCTGCAGCTGGACCCGGTGCCGCTCCTGCGCAACGGCGGTCCCGTGCGGGTCGCGATCCCGCGATGACGCTGGCGCCGCAGGGACTGCGGCGCATGGCCGCCTGGGCGGCCAGCGCACCCGAGGCGCCCGCGCGGGCGCCGGTCGCCGAGGCCTCCACCGCCACCTGCGAGCTGTGCCCGATCGGCATCGGCGAGGACCATCGCCACCTGCTGCACCTCGACGAGCGGCGCATCATCTGCGTCTGCGAGACCTGCTGGTCGATGCGCTCCGGAGACCCGGAGTTCCGCCCGCCCGGCGTCCGGACGCTGTGGCTCGACGACTTCGTCATGCCGCACGAGATCTGGTCGGCGTTCCAGATCCCGATCGGCCTCGCCTTCCTGCTGCGCAGTGGCGTGACCGGCGCGGTCGTCGCGATGTACCCCAGCCCGGCAGGAGCGACGGAGTCCGAGCTCGAGCTGACGGCGTGGGACGCGCTGTGCGAGGCCAACCCGATCCTCGACAACCTCGAGCCCGACGCCGAGGCGCTGATCGTCAACCGCACGGGCGACGAGCACCAGTACGCGATCGTCCCGGTCGACCAGTGCTACCGCATGGTCGGGCTGATCAAGTCGCGCTGGGAGGGCATCACCGGCGGCCGTGGGGTCGACGAGGCGATCGCCCAGTTCTTTGCCAGCGTGCGCGAGAGGGCGCTCATCGGATGACGGTCGAGTCGCTGCCGGCCACCGAGCCCGTCTTCTCCGTCCTGGACGTGGAGGCCGTGCCGCATTCGGCGACGCCGACGCTGCGCTTCCACCTGCACGTCGACGATCCGCTCGGGCGCCAGGTGCACACGATCGTCCTGTCGACCCAGATCCAGATCGATCCGGCGCGGCGCACCTACGACGCGGAGACGCGCGCGCGGCTGGTCGAGCTGTTCGGCGCGCCGGAGCGCTGGGCCGCCACGACGCAGGTCTTCCGCTGGGCGCACGTCGACGTGCTCGTCAAGGGCTTCGTCGGCGCGACGTCGTTCGCGCTCGATGTCCCCTGCACCTACGACCTCGAGGTCGCAGCAAGCAAGTACTTCTACTCGCTGCCCGGCGGCGAGGTGCCGCTGTCGTTCCTGTTCAACGGAATGATCCTCTACAGCGGCGAGTCCGACCGGCTGCAGGTCGCGCAGGTGCCATGGAGTTGCACGACGCGCTGGCGGATGCCGGTCGACGCGTGGAAGCGCGTGATGGCCGCGTACTACCCCGGCGGCGGCTGGGTGCGCCTGCACGCCGAGACGATCGACGCGCTGGCGGCGCGCAAGGCCCAGCGCGGCGACCACACCTTCGACGACACCGTCCGGGGGCTCCTGGGATGACCCAGCTCGAGGCGCTCGTCGACACGCTGCTCTGGGAGGGCCACCAGCTCTACCCGTACACGCCGAGCGCGACGAAGAACGCGACGCCGACGCCGTTCGGGATCGTCTACCCGCCGGCCTATGCGGCCGGCAGCCCGCACACGTTCGCGCGCCTCAAGCTGCAGTGCATCGCGACCGAGACCGCGTCGTTCGCGGCGACGGTCCACTGCCTGCACGCCGGCGAGGCGCGGCGCGTCGACATCGCGCCCGAGCAGGGCGAGGTGCGCTTCGACTTCGGCTCCGCCGTAGGTCGGGTGTGGATGACCACCGAGGACTTCGGCGGCATGCTGCGCGTGACCGTCGCGGTCGAGAACGAGACCGAGGTGGAGGACGGGCTCACGCGCACGCAGGCGCTCGGGCACGCGCTCCTCTCGACGCACGTCGTCGTGCGCTGCGCCACCGGCGGGCGCTTCATGTCGCCGATCGCGCCGCCCGAGGTCGCCGCCACGGCGGTCATGACCTGCGCGAACGTCAACACCTATCCCGTCCTCGCCACGCCCGGCGACGACGCGATCCTGGGAGCGGCGATCATCCTGCCCGACCACCCGGAGATCGCGCCCGAGTCGCGCGGGAGCCTGTTCGACTCCACCGAGATCGAGGAGGCCCTCCTGCTCCACGTGCTCGCGCTCAGCGACGCCGAGCGCGACGAGCTGGCCGGCGCCGACCCGGCGGTCAGGACGATGATCGAGCGCGCCGTCAAGGCGACGCCCGAGGACATCATCGCGCTGCACGGGCGCGTCAGCGTCAGCGATCCCGCGCCTTCGCCGGCGCCGGAGGCGGACGCCGACGTCCGCGGCGAGGAGCGCATCGTCGTCGACGGGCGCACGTTCTCGCGCGGCGGGCGCGTCGTCTTGCGCCCCGAGGCCAACCGCAACGCGCAGGATCACCTGCTCGAGGGCCGCAGCGCGACCGTCGAGCGCATCTACGTCGACTACGACGAGCAGGTCCACCTGTGCGTCACCGTCGACGACGACCCCGGCCAGGACATCATGCGCGACATCGGCCGGTACCTGTACTTCAAGCCCGCCGAGGTGGAGGTCATCGCATGACGCCGCAGTTCGAGAAGCAGATCCTCGTCGCGGGCGTCGGGAACGCCTGGCTGCAGGACGACGCGTTCGGCGCCGAGTGCGCCCGCCGGCTGGAGGCCGCCGGCGTGCCCTCCGGCGTGACGGTGATGGACTTCGGGACCGGCGGCCTCGACCTCGCCTACGAGATCATGCGCGGCTATGACGCGCTCGTGATCATCGACGCCAGCCGCCAGGGCCAGGAGCCGGGCACGCTCTACGTGATCGAGCCGTCGATGGACGAGATCGCCGGCTCGATCGAGGACGGCGAGGCGATCAACCCGCACGGGATGGACCCGCAGACGGTCCTGCGGTTCGTCAACGCGTTCGGCGGCTTCACCGGCAAGGTCGTCGTGATCGGCTGCGAACCGGGCGAGGTCGACGACGTGGGCCTCGGCCTCACCGCGCCCGTCGAGGCCGCGGTCGAGCGCGCGCTGACGATGGTGCGCGAGACGATCGACCAGCTGCGTACCGACGCCGCCTACGCGGGGTAGCCGTGCACGAGCTGTCGATCAGCTCCGCCGTCGTGGCGACCGCCGTGCGCCACGCCAAGGGCCGCAGGGTGACGGCCGTGCAGGTGCGCGTCGGCGCGCTGCGCCAGGTCGTGCCGGACTCGCTGTCGTTCTACTTCGGGATCGTCGCGCGGGAGACAGTCTGCGAGGGCGCGGCGCTCGAGCTCGAGCTGATCGCGGCACGGCTTCGCTGCGAGGACTGCGAGACGGAGTGGGCCGCGGAGGCGCCGGCGTTCCGCTGCCCGGCCTGCGCCGGGGCGGCCGTCAGCGTGGTGTGCGGCGACGAGCTTGAAGTCGAGTCCATCGAGGTTGACACGGAGGCCGCATGCATCGCGTGAAGGTCAGGGTCGTCGAGGACGCCCTCGACGCCAACAACACGATCGCGCGGGCCAACCGCGACGACTTCGACCGCCACGGCGTGACGGTCGTGAACCTGATGGGCGCGCCCGGCGCCGGCAAGACGGCGCTGCTCGAGCGGATCCTCGGCCATCACGGGCTGGGGGCGGTGCGAGCGGGCGTGCTCGAGGGCGACGTTCAGGGCAGCCTCGACGCCGACCGCCTCGCCGACCACCACGTACCCGTCGTGCAGCTGAACACCGACACCGGCTTCGGCGGCGAGTGCCACCTCGACGCCAACATGGTGCGCTCCGCGCTTCCGGCGCTGCCGCTCGACGACCTCGACCTGCTGGTGATCGAGAACGTCGGCAACCTCGTCTGCCCGGCCGAGTTCCGCGTCGGCGAGGACGCGCGGATCATGGTGTCCTCGGTCACCGAAGGCGACGACAAGCCGCTGAAGTACCCGCTCATGTTCCGCGCGTGCGAGCTGGTCGTGATCAACAAGATCGACCTCCTCGAGCACGTCGACTTCGATCTCGACCGCTTCGAGCACCATGTCGACGCCGTCCACCCCGGGGTCGCCACGCTGCGCGTCAGCGCACGCACGGGCGAGGGCACCGACGAACTGCGGGCGTGGCTCGCGCGGCTGCCCGAACGGGTCACGGCGCCGGCGTGAACGCCGCGACCGCGACGGAGTCCCTGCACCGGCGCCTGAGCGCCAACGAGCGCTATTTCGACGCCCACGCCGAGCCGATCGCCCACCGCTGCCGCGAGCTTGCCGAGCGCTTCGTCGCCGGCGGGCGGCTGCTGGCCGCCGGCGCGTCGGCCGCCGATCGCTCCGACGCGCGCCACGTCGCGGTCGAGTTCGTCCATCCGGTGATCGTCGGCAAGCGGGCGCTGCCCGCGCTGTCGGTCGACGCAGACTCGCTGGCGCTGCTGGCACGGCCCGCGGACATCGTCATGGGCTTCGGCGCCGACCTGTCTGCGGCGGCGCGGCTGGGCTGCCTGACGATCGACTTCGGGGTGCCGGACCCGGACCCGTTCGTGGCCCAGGAGCTCGTCGAGACCCACTACCACCTGCTGTGGGAGCTCGTGCACGTGTTCCTCGAGCACCTCGACGCGCGCCGCCACGACCCCGGCGCGTCCGGGTTCCTCTACCCGTTCCTCGAGTCCGGCGACGCCGATCCCGCAGCCGCGCTCGAGGACGTGCGCCGCTCCGTGCTGATCAAGGCGCGGGAGGTGCGCGAGCTGCGCGCCCAGACGCTCGGCGAGGACCGGCCGGCCGTCGAGGCGGCCGCGGCGGCGATGCGCGAGCGCCTGACGGACGGTGGCAAGGTGCTTGCGCTGGGCAACGGCGGCTCGGCGACCGATGCGATGGACATCGTGGCCGACCTGCGCGAGCCACCGCCCGGGCGCGGCTGGCAGGCCCGGCCGGCGATCGACCTGACCGACGACCCGGCGATCCTGACGGCGATCGCCAACGATGTCGGCTTCGAGTCGGTCTTCACGCGCCAGGTGATCGCCTATGGCGAGCCCACCGACGTGCTCGTGGCGATCTCGACCAGCGGCGGCTCGGCCAACGTGATCGCGGCGCTCGCGGAGGCGCGCCGCCGCGGCCTGCTGTCGCTGGCGCTCGTGGGCTACGACGGCGGGCGCGTCGCGTCGGAGGGGCTCGCCGATCATGTGCTCGTCACGCGCTGCGAGCACATCCCGCGCATCCAGGAGGCGCAGGCCGGCGTGCTGCACGTGCTGCGCGAGCTGATCGAGGAGCCGGCGGCGTGAGCATCGAGGCCTCCGCCGAGCGGCGCGTCGCCGCGCGCGTCGAGGGCGTCGTGCAGGGCGTCGGCTTTCGCCCGTACGTCTTCCGGCTGGCCGAGGGCCATGGGCTGCGCGGGACCGTGCGCAACGACACGCGTGGCGTCCTGGTCGACGTCGAGGGCGAGTCCGGCAAGGTCGAGCGGTTCCTTCGCGAGCTGCCGGAGCTCGCGCCGCCGCTCGCGCGCGTGGAGCGCGTCTCGGTCGACGAGCTCGCGCCCGCGGGCGCCACCGGCTTCGCGATCGTCGACAGCGACGCGGCGGGCGAGCCGCGCGCGCTCGTGGCCGCCGACGGGGCGACCTGCGAGGACTGCCTGGCGGAGCTGCGCGACCCGCGCGACCGCCGCCACCGCTACCCGTTCGTCAACTGCACGAACTGCGGTCCGCGCTTCACGATCGTGCGCTCGGTCCCCTACGACCGCCCGGCGACCACGATGGCGGGCTTTCAGATGTGCCCGGCGTGCCAGGCCGAGTACGACGACCCGCACGACCGGCGTTTCCACGCCCAGCCGAACGCCTGTCCCGTCTGCGGTCCTCGCGCCCGGCTCGCCGGCGTCCCCGTCGGCGGCGACGCGGTCGCCGCGGCGGCGGCGCTGCTCTGCGCCGGCGCCATCGTGGCCGTCAAGGGGCTCGGCGGCTACCACCTGGCGTGCCTTGCCTCCGACGCCTCGGCCGTCGCGCGGCTGCGCGAGCGCAAGCACCGCGAGGACCGGCCGTTCGCGCTGCTGGCCCGCGACCTCTTCGCCGCCCGCGAGCTCATCGACCTGCGCCCCGCCGGCGAGGAACTGCTCACCAGCCCAGCGCGCCCGATCGTCGTCGCGCCGGCGCGTGTGGGCGCGCGCGTTGCGCCGGCTGTCGCGCCGCGCTCGCGTACGCTCGGCGTGATGCTGCCGTACACGCCGCTGCACCACCTGCTCGCCGCGGATGTCGGCGCGCCGCTGGTGCTGACCAGCGGCAACGTGTCCGACGAGCCGATCGCCTACCACGACGACGATGCGCTCGAGCGGCTGGACGGCATCGCCGACGCGTTTCTCCTGCACGACCGGCCGATCCACATGCGCACCGACGATTCCGTGGTGACGGCGGCGCGCGACCGGCCGCTGATGCTGCGGCGGTCTCGCGGATATGTGCCCGCAAGCCTGCCGCTGCCGATCGCGTGCCGGCGCGACGTGCTGGCCTGCGGCGCCGAGCTCAAGAGCACGTTCTGCGTCGCCAAGGGCGATCGCGCGTGGGTGAGCCACCACATCGGAGACCTCGCGAATGCCGAGACGCTCGTCTCCTACCAAGAGGGCGTCGCGCATTTCGAGGCGCTGTTCGCCGTCACCCCCGCCGTCGTGGCGCACGACCTTCACCCGGACTACCTCTCGACCAGCTACGCGCTCGCCCGCGAAGGCGTCGAGACCGTGGCTGTCCAGCACCACCACGCGCACCTCGCGGCCTGCCTGGCCGAGCACGGGGAGACGGGGCCGGCGGTGGGGGCGATCTTCGACGGGACGGGGCTCGGCACCGACGACACGATCTGGGGCGGCGAGATCCTCGCGGGCGACCTGCGGCGCTTCGAGCGCGTGGGATCGCTGAATCCGGTGCGTCTGCCCGGCGGCGACCGCGCCGTCCGGGCGCCATGGCGGATGGCCTGTGCGTGGCTGGTCGCGGCCGACACGCCGCGCCCGGACGTGCCGGGCGCGCTGGAGCGCCTGGTCGACGAGGAGGCCTGGCGGGCGGTCGCGGCGCTCGCGCGGACGGGCTTCGCCTCGCCGCAGACGACGAGCATGGGCCGCCTGTTCGACGCTGTCGCCGCCCTCTGCGGGCTGCGCGCGCGCGTGAACTACGAGGGTCAGGCGGCGATCGAGCTGGAGGCCGTCGCGGACCGTGCCGAGCGCGACGCCTACGAGCTCCCCGTCGACGCGGCGGGCGTCATGGATGCACGCGCGACCGTGCGCGCGGTCGTTGCCGACCTCGACGGCGGAGCGCGGCCGGCGACCGTTGCGGCGCGCTTCCATCGCGGCGTCGCAGACGGCACCGCGCGCGCCTGCGCCGCGGCCGCCGCGCACTCCGGCACGGAGCTCGTCGTACTGTCCGGCGGGGTCTTCCAGAACCGCCTGCTGCTGGAGCTCACCGCCGCGCGCGTGCGCGCGCTGGGGCTGCGCGTCCTCGTCCCGGAACTGCTCCCGCCCAACGACGGCGGCATCGCCTACGGCCAGGCCGCGATCGCCGCGGCGCTGATGGAAGAGGCGAGCTGAGCATGTTCGGGCTGGACGACCGGCTGGCGGCGCTCGGTACGGGTGGAAGCCTCGTCCTCGCGCTGACCGTCGCCGTGCTGCTGGGCCTGCGTCACGCAACCGACCCCGATCACCTCACCGCCGTCTCGGCGCTCGTGCTCGGCGAGGAACGCGGCGGCGCCCGCCGCGCCGGCCGGCTCGGCCTGGCCTGGGGCCTCGGGCACGCGGCGACCCTGATCGTCGTCGGCATCCCGGTCGTGCTGCTGCACAGCGTTGTGCCCGACATCGTCCAGCGCGCCGCCGAGTTCGCCGTCGGTGCCGTCATCGTCGCGCTCGCCGTGCGGTTGCTGCGGCGCTGTCGCCGCGGCGTCTTCCATGCGCACACGCACGAGCACGACGGCATCCGCCACGCCCACCCGCACGTCCACGAGCACGGCACCGAGCGCCACGAGCAGCGCGAGGCCCACCGCCATGCCCATCCCGAGTCGCTCGGCCGCAGCCCGCGCACCGCCTTCGGGATCGGCCTCGTCCACGGGCTCGGCGGCTCGGCCGGCGTCGGGCTGCTGCTGATCGGCGCGATGCCGGATCACACGGTCGCGGCGGTCGCGCTGGTGCTCTTCGCCGCCGCCACGGCGCTCTCCATGTCCGCCGCGTCGGCCGCCTGGGGCCTGACGCTCGCCAGTCGCGCCGTCGAGCGCCGCCTGGCCGCCCTCGCGCCGGTGTTCGGCACGCTCAGCCTCGCGTTCGGGCTCTGGTACGGCGCCGTCGCGCTGAGCTGATCAGGCTGACCGCTCTCTGATCCATTCGGGCGCGGGGCGCGAATGGACAGGACATGGCACACCACAGTTCCTCCAGGAAGATCGCGATCGTCGGCGCCGGCATCTCCGGACTCACCGTCGCGCACCTCCTGCATCCGCGGCACGACGTGACGGTCTTCGAGGCAGGCGACTACGCGGGCGGCCACACGAACACCGTGCGCGTCGACCTCCCGGACGAGACGCTCGACGTCGACACCGGGTTCATCGTCTTCAACGACCGCAACTACCCGAACTTCGAGCGCCTGCTCGCCGGTCTCGGGGTCGCCTCGCAGGACTCGACGATGAGCTTCTCCGTCAGCGCCGCCTCGGAGGACTTCGAGTATGCGGGCACGCCGCGCGGGCTGGTCGCCCAGCCGGGCAACCTCACGCGGCCGGGGTACGTGCGGATGATCCGGGAGTACGTTCGCTTCAACCGGGACGCTCGCCTCCTGCTGGAGTCCGGCGACGACAGCCAGTCGCTCGGCGACTGGCTCGCGGAGCGCCGCTACTCCAGCGCGTTCGTCCACAAGCTGATCGTCCCGCAGGCGTCCGCCGTGTGGTCGGCCGACCCCGCGCAGATGTGGAGCTTCCCGGCGCGCTTCCTGGTCACGTTCTTCCACCAGCACGGGATGCTCGCGCTGACCGGACGGCCGCAGTGGCGCACCGTCACGGGCGGCTCGGCACGCTACGTGCAGGCGCTGACCGGCCCCTTCGCCGAGCGCATCCGCCTCCACACGCCGATCGCCGCGATCGAGCGCCATTCCGACCACGTGCTCGTCACGCCGCGTGGCGGTGACGCCGAGCGCTTCGACGACGTCGTCCTGGCCACCCACGCAGACCAGTCACTGGCGATGCTCGCGGACGCGACCGACCGCGAGCGCGACATCCTCGGTGCGATTCCCTACCAACCCAATGAGGCCGTCCTGCACACCGACCGCGGGATGCTGCCGCGGCGCAGGGCGACGTGGTCGAGCTGGAACTTCCACCTGCTCGACGAGCCGACCGGGAAGTCGACCGTGACCTACCACATGAACACCCTCCAGCGGCTGCGCTCGCGGCGCGAGCTGTGCGTCACCCTGAACCGCACCCAGGCGATCGATCCGGGCCGGATCATCGCCACGATCCCCTATGCGCATCCGGTCTTCACCCCGGAGGGCTGGAAGGCCCAGAAGCGCCACGGCGAGATCTCGGGCGCAGGCCGGACCCACTACTGCGGCGCCTACTGGCGCTGGGGCTTCCACGAGGACGGCGTGGTCAGCGCGCTGCGCGTAGCCGAGCGCTTCGGGGCACACCCGAAGTGAGCGCGACGTGCGTCTATGAGGGCGCGGTGCGCCATCGCCGGATGGATCCGGTCAAGCACGAGATCGACTACCCCATCGCGCTGATGTTCGTGGACCTCGCCGAGCTGCCCGGCGTCTTCGACGGGCGCCTCCTGTGGTCGGCCCGGCGCCCGGCGGTCGGGCGGTTTCGCCGCGCCGACTACCTCGGCGATCCGAGTCAGCCGCTCGACGCGGCCGTGCGCGACCTCGTCGCCGAGCGGACCGGCCGGCGCCCCGCGGGCCCCGTGCGGCTCCTCACCCACCTGCGCACGTTCGGCCACTGCTTCAACCCGGTGAGCTTCTACTACTGCTACGACGCCGCCGGCGAGCACGTCGCCGCCGTCGTCGCGGAGGTGACGAACACGCCATGGGGAGAGCGTCACGCGTATGTCCTGGATCGCGACGATGCCGACGACGGCCGCGTGATGGAGGACCACTTCGAGAAGGCCTTCCACGTGTCGCCCTTCATGGGGATGGATCACCGCTACGACTGGCGCATCGTCGAGCCCGCGGACGAGTTGCTGGTGCACATCGACTCGGTGCGCGACGGGCGCAAGGCGTTCGACGCCACCCTGACCCTCCGCCGCCGCCCCCTCGACGGGCGCATGCTGCGCCGCATCCTGTGGCGCTACCCGGCCGCGACGCTCGTGGCCAGTGCGCGCATCTACCTGCATGCCCTGCGGCTGAAGCTCAAGGGCGCGCCCTACTTCCCACATCCATCGAAAGCCGCGCGATGACGTTTCTGGCCCGCAAGATCGTCAGCCGGCTGCTCGGGCGCATCGAAAGCGGCTCGCTGCGGATCGTCGATGGCGACCGCGCGTACACCTTCGGCCCCGACGACGAGGCGCTCCGAGTCACCGTCACCTTCCACGATCCCGGCGTCTGGCGCGCGTTGCTGCGCGGGAGCACGGGCCTCGGCGAGACCTACATGGACGGCCGCTGGGACGCCGACGACCTGACGGCGCTCGTGCGCCTCGCGGCGCGCAACGCCCCCAAGCTTGACCGCCTGCGCTCGCGCCTCGCCTTCGCGCTGCGACCGGTGCAGCTGGTGCGGGGCGGCCGGGCCAACAGCGTCAGGCGCAGCCGCCGACAGATCTCGGCGCACTACGACCTCGGCAACGACCTCTTCGGGCACATGCTCGACGAGCGGATGCTCTATTCGTCGGCGGTCTTCGAAACCCCCGAGACCTCGCTCGAGGACGCGCAGGTCGGCAAGCTCGAGCTCATCTGCTCGAAGCTCGAGCTGCGGCCCGACGACCACCTGCTCGAGATCGGCACCGGCTGGGGCGGCCTGGCGATCTTCGCCGCATCGCGCTATGGCTGCCGGGTCACGACGACCACGATCTCCGCCGAGCAGCACGCGCTGGCGACGGAACGCATCCGCGAAGCCGGCTTGGAGGACCGCGTCACCGTGCTGCTTCGCGACTACCGCGAGCTCGACGACACCTACGACAAGCTCGTCGCCATCGAGATGATCGAGGCCGTCGGCTGGCGCAACTTCGAGCGTTTCTTCGAGCGCTGCAGCGAGCTGCTGGAGCCCGACGGCCTCGCGCTGCTGCAGGCGATCACGATCGACGATCGGGCCTACGACGTCGAGAAGGCCGGTGCGAGCTTCATCACGACGTACATCTTCCCGGGCGGCTGCCTGCCGTCGGTGGAGGTGATGGCCCGCTGCGTGCGCCGCAACACGGACATGCAGTGGCTCTCGCTGCAGGACATCACGGCCGACTACGTGCTCACGCTGCGTCACTGGCGCGAGCGCTTCCTCGCCGCCGAGGCACAGCTCGACGCCGCGGGCTACGACCTGCGCTTCCGGCGCCTGTGGGAGCTCTATCTGCGCTACTGCGAGGCCGGGTTCGCCGAGCGCCGCATCGCCGACGTGCAGGTCGTGTTCGCCAAGCCCGCGCACCACAAGCGCACGGCGTCCTCAAGCCCGCGGCGCGCGGCTGAACATCCGGTCGGCGACGGCGTCCAGGAGGAAGGCAGGGCCGCGTGACGCGAGCTTCGCGAACGCGAGCCGGCCGCCGGGGCCGACCACGTGATCTCCGGCGCGCATCCCCTTGACGGCCTTCGCCGCCCACTGCTCCGGGGTGACGCTCGGCCAGTCAGAGGTGTCCATGTGCATGCCGTAGAGAGCCTGGGTGTCGTCGAGCATCTCCGTGCGCACCCCTGGGGTGACGAGGTGCATCACGTCCACACCGGCGGGCTTGACCTCGCGACGCAGCGACTCGCTGAACGCGACGACCCCGGCCTTCGCCGCCGCATAGGTGCTGGCCGCGGGAAACGAGGCGTAACCGCTGATCGACGCGTTGTTGACGACCAGCCCGCGTCCGCGCCCGACCATGCCGGGCAGGACCCGGGCCGTCAGGTGCGCGACGGCGACGAGGTTCACCTGGAACATCGCGTAGACGTCAGCGAGCGGCTGGTCCTCGAGCAGGCCGCCCGTCATCTGGCCGGCGTTGTTCACCAGGACGTCAATGGAGTGCAGCTCGTCGCCCAACCCGGCGCAGCAGGCCTCGATCGACTCGCGCGAGGACAGGTCCATCCGCACGGCACGGGCTCCGGGCGGCGGCGCGACCTTCGCCGGATCGCGCGCGCCGAGCAGCAGCATGGCCAGCGGCTGGGCCGCCAGCTCGTGAGCGAGCGCGGCGCCGATCCCGCGGTTGGCGCCCGTGACAAGGACTGTGGCTCCTGTGAGGTCCATGCTGGGGGTACGGATGATCCGCCCGTCTGGATCGGTCGTAGGTTCTTCTGATGGACTCGACCAGGATCGTCGCAACCGCCGTGATGGCACTGCGCATCGCCTACGGCGTCGGGCTGATCGCCGCGCCCGCCAGGCTGGCGCTTCGCTGGCTCGGCCCGGCCGGCGAGCGCGCGCCCGCGCAGGTGCCGCTGCGCGGCCTCGGCGCGCGCGAGGTCGTCCTGCACGCCGGCGGCCTGGCCGCCGCGCTGCGCGGGGCGCCGCTTCGTCCATGGCTTGCGGCGTCGATCGCGGGCGACCTGACCGACATCGCGGCCACGGTCGGCGGCCGCGCGCAGTTGCCCGAGGGCGCCGCCGCCGCGACGGCGATCGTGGCCGGGAGCTCGGCACTGCTGAGCGCTGGACTCGCGGTCGCCGCCGACAGCTGACGGCCCCTCAGCGCCGGAGCGTCACCGAGCGCCGGCTCGTGGGGTCAAGTCTTTCATTGCCACATTTGCCCTGTTTGGGGCGAGAAGCGGGGGCGTTCAGTCTCGGCGTTTGCGGGGCGCGG
>JAWVFZ010000193.1:0-5973 GCA_033855555.1 Solirubrobacteraceae bacterium | reverse complement strand
TCGGGCCGAGGCGCTCGTCGAAGACGCGCTGCAGCTCGCGCACCTCCGCGGCCTCGCCCGGGTCGTCCGGAAACAGGCGCCGGTCGGCAGCCGCGAAACGGTCGGCGTAGTCGAGGATCTCTGCCGACTCGCCGAGCACGCCGTCGGGCGTCACGAGCACCGGTGCCGTGAGCCCGCCGCCGGCACGCCGCACGGCGACGCGGTGGAGCACCTGCAGGTGCGCTTCCTCGCGGTACGGGACGCCGGCCCGCTCCAGCGCCCAGCGCGCCTTCTCGCAGTAGTGGCTGATCGGGATCGTGATCAGCCGGCAGGCCGGCGCGCCGGTCACGCGCCCAGGATCAACTCGGCAACGGCGTCGGGCCGCTCGAGCGCCGGGAGGTGGCCGGCCCCGGCGATGCGGTGCAGCGTCGCCGCGGGCAGCTCGCTCGCAAGCCGCTCGGCCATGACGATGAAGTCCTCGACGTCGCGCTCGCCGTAGGCCACGGTCACCGGCATATCGACCGCGGCAAGACGCTCCGACACCGGCGGATCGAGCTCGATCGCCTCGGTCTCGACCGCCAACTGGATGCGGAACGCCTGCTCCTGCATGTCGGCGACGAGGGCCTGGACCGCCGGCCCGGCCTCCCCCGCCCACAGCTCGACGTTGAGCCGCACCAACTCCGCGATCTCCCCCGCCTCCAGCGCCGCATCCTCGGCCGCGACGAACGCCCGAAATCGCTCGGACCACTCATGGCCTGGCAGCGGCGCGTCGAGCACCACCAGCCCGGCGATGCGCTGGGGCTGCGTCGCGGCGAACTCGAGCGCCACCAGGCCGCCGAACGACGCACCCACCAGGACCGGTCGCTCGACGCCGAGGGTGCCCAGGAGGCCCGACAGGTCGCCGGAAGGCGAGTATGCGCCGGGGCCCGACGTGCTCTGCCCGAACCCGCGCATGTCGTAGCGGACGATCCGGAAGCGATCGGCCAGCAGCGCGACCAGCGGGTCCCACATGCGCAGGTCCGCGACCCCGGCATGGACGAGCACGAGATCCGGGCCTTCGCCGTCGACGCGGTAGGCGAGCTGCGCCCCCTCGACAGTCGCGACGCCGGTCGTCATGCGCCCTTCCCGAAGGCCTCGCGGGCTCCCTTCGAGCCGGCGCTCGCCCGCTCCCAGAAGGCGTAGGTCCCCTCGTCGCGCAGTTCGCGCGCGGCCTCGATCGCGGCGCCGAGGGCGGCGTATGCGAAGGCGCCGCCGACCGAGATGCGGGCGACGCCGGCCGCCGCGAGCTCGGCCACGGGCGCAACGCCCGGCAGTGCCAGCACGTTCACGGGCCGGTCCACCGACTCGACGAGCGCGCGGATGTCCTCCATGCGACGCAGGCCCGGCGCGTAGAGCACGTCCGCGCCCGCCTCCTGGTAGGCCTGCAGGCGGGCGATCGTGTCGGCCAGGTCGACGCGCCCGCGGATGTGGTTCTCGCAGCGGGCCGTGAGCACGAGGTGCACCGGGCCGCCGTGGGCGACCTCAGCCGCAGCCGCGACGCGCTCGGCCGCCTCGGGGGCGTCGTAGATCGGCGCATCCTCACGGCCGCTGAAGTCCTCGATCGAGCAGCCGGCCAGCCCGGCGTCCAAGGCCAGTTGAAGTGTCTTTGCCACGCCGGCCGCGTCATCGGCGAAGCCGTTCTCCAGATCGGCCGACACCGGCAGGTCCGTCGCACCCACGAGCATCGCGGCGTGCTCGATCGCCTCGTCGCGGGTGACCGCCCCGTCCAGGCGACCGAGCGTGGCGGCATGACCGCTGCTCGTCGTCGCCAGCGCCTCGAAGCCCAGCGACGCGAACAGCTTCGCGGAGCCGACATCCCAGGCGTTGGGAAGCAGCAGCGGACCGCCGGTGGTGTGGAGGTCGAGGAACTTGGCGGCGCGCTCGGCGGGGGGCATCGCCGCAGCCTAGTCCCGCGGCGCAGTGCCTATGGGCGTGCGTCGCGGACGAGCTCGCGCAGACGCGCCACCTCAGCGCGCGCATCCGGCGGGAGATTCATCGCACCGAGCCGATCGGCCACCTCGGCCACCCCTTGCTCCAGGCGGTTCCGGGTGGAGCGCGGGGCACCGAATGCCGTGGCGGCCGCGGGCGCCACCGCGAGCTGCGCGCTGCTCTGCAGGCGCCGCAGGAGTGGAGGCAAGGCCGTCGAGAGAAGGCCGATCACGATCAACGCGGCCAGCACGCGAGCGGCCGACTCGACGTCGGTGCCGTCCAGCGCGCCCAGGATCGCGAGGGCGCCGACCGTCGCGTCGATGCCGAGCGTCGCGATCGACACCGCACACATCGAGCGGATCGTCGCCGAATCGGTGGGCCGCGCCGAGCGCAGCACGAGCGAGGCGTGTGCCGACCACAGCGCAAGCACCGCGACCGTTCCGAACGCGCGCCACAGATCCTCGGACCCGTCCGTCCACAGGGAGCCGACGAGCAGAACGAACGCGATCGCCGACGCCGCAGCGCTGGTCGTGCCGAGCGCCCGCGCCGACGTGGTGTCGCGCAGGCGCAGCGCGAGGCCGGCGGCGCCGGTGCTCGTGAACACGCTGAAGCCCAGGCTCGTACCCACGACGCGCCAATCGGTGTCGTCGAACGAACCGGAGAGCAGCGCCACGATCGCCACCGCGGCGGCCACGCACAACCCGCCGACGAGCGCCCACCCCGCCACCCTGCGGAGGTCTGCTGGATCGCCTCCCGAGCTCATCAGGGTCTTGATCGACATTCCACCGGATTCCTTGATCGGCCCGCGCCCCGGTGAGAGAGTCTTGGCACAGGGTCTCAAACCGAGAGGAGTCGGCATGGCCGACAGCGTCTATCGGGTCACCGAGGTCATCGGTGTGAGCAGCGAGTCGTGGGAGGCCGCGGCGCGCAACGCCGTCGAGGTCGCGGGCAAGTCGATCCGCGACCTACGGGTCGCCGAGGTGCTCCGCGAGGACGTCACGATCGAGAACGGCAGCATCACCGGCTACCGGGTGCGGCTCGGGATCTCGTTCAAGTACGAGTCCGGCGACTAGGTGGTCGTATCTAGCGCCCGAACAGGCTGACAAAGCGGCGTGCGCGCCCGCGCACGTCGCCGATCAGGTCGCGCACCTCGGCCAGCCCCGCCCGCAGTTCCGCGTCGCCAACCTCGACCGGCATCATCGAATCCTGGAGCGTCGCGAGCGCGTGGTCGGCCGCGTCGGCCGCCTCGACGGCGATCTCGACAAAGCCCTTCACGCCGTTCGACGCGCGCCGGGGCGCCGCGGGCTCGAAGGCCCGGGTCGTCAGGCCGTGGCGCTCGGCGAATCCGGCATGGGTGCGCTGGGCCCGGCCGTAGGCCAGCTGGACCGGGCGGAAGAGCTCTTCCTCGAGCCGGTCGCCGCCGGCCTCGTCGAGCTGCTCGTAGGCCTCGCCCAGCGCGGCCAGCGCGACGCCGATCTGGTCGGTCGCGTCCGCGACCGCGTCGAGCAACTCCTGTCGCGCCTCGGCGGCGATGTAGGCCATGCCTCCAGGGTAGTCGCACCGTGGCTCGCTACCCGTTGGTCGTAACGAACTCCAGCAGGCTCTCGTGATCCTCGTGGCAAGCCGGGCAGCCGGCGAGGTGCGCGCGCAGGCCCGGCAGCCGCGCGTCGGCGTCCAGCCCGCGCACCTCGAGGTCCACGTACTCGTCGAGCAGCTCGAAGCACTCGTCGCAGGAGACCTCGGGGGCGCTTGGGCCGAGGAGCCGCTCGATCAGGGCCTTGTTGTCGTGTGGCGTGCTCATGGGATCCTCCCGGCATCGGACGGGATCGCCAGTCCCGCGTTCTCGAGCTCCGCGCGCAGCTTGCGCCGAGCGTCATGCAAGGTCTTGTAGAGCGCGCCGCGGGTCGTGTTGCGCCGCTCCGCCAGGACGTCGATGGGCACGCCGTCGAGCGCGAGCGCCGTCAGCACCTCGCGCTGATGCGCGGTCAGGCAGGCGGGCACGGCGCGAATGATCGCCGCCAGCAGCTCGCACTCCTCCACGAGGTCGTCGGTCCGCCGCGACCGCGCGGCGAGCGTGGCCCATGCTCGCTCGCCGATGGCGACCTCGTGGCCCTGCCACGCCCTGCGGCGGACCTTCACTCCGGCCTCGAGCAGGACGAACTTGTAGGCCCACGTCGTGAACCGGCTGCGCCCGTGAAACGTGTCGAGCTTGGCGAGGATCGCCACGACCGCGTCGTCGGCCGCCTGCGTGGCGAGGTCGTCGACATCGCCCGCGGGCACATGCGCGAGCGAGCGCCTTCGGCGGGCGACCTCGAAGCGGGCGGCCCGCAGGAGCAGGCCGTGCAGGCGCGCCGCCGCCTCTTCGCGCGTCGAAGGATCGCTCAGATCCCGCAGCCAGGCCTGCGAGTCGTCCCGGTCCTCCACGCGCGCGTCGGAGACCACCGCCATAGACGCACGACGATACTGCCGCGCCGGAGCCGGAGCGATGGCATAGGGGGCCGCTGAACAACGCTCCATCGGGGGATTGGCGACGGCGCGCCGTGCTTCCTTACCTGCACGAGGTAAGACCTTCGGCCCGCGTCGCGCTAAGGCTCGTCATGAACCCTCTCCATGCCGTGGCGACCGAGCCATCCAGCACGTCGTTACCTCGACAGATCGACCTCCCGGCAGCCGAGCTGGCGGCGCGCGACCTCCTGTCGGCCCTCGGAGCCGACCTCGCCGACGAGAGCCTGGCCGACACACCGCGGCGCGTCGCGGCGTCGCTGGCCGAGCTGCTGACACCGATCTCGTTCGAGCCGACGACCTTTCCCAACGAGGGCTACGACGAGATGGTCGTGGCGCGCGACATCCCGTTCCACTCGCTGTGCATGCATCACCTGCTCCCCTTCCACGGCGTCGCGCACGTGGCCTACGTGCCGGGCGAGCGGATCATCGGGCTCTCCAAGCTGGGCCGGGTGGTGGAGATGTACGCACGCGACCTCCAGGTCCAGGAGCGCCTGACCGTCCAGGTCGCCGACTGGCTGCAGGACGCGCTGGCGCCGCGCGGCGTCGGCATCGTGCTCGAGGCCGAGCACATGTGCATGGCGCTTCGGGGCGTCTGCAAGCCCGGATCGCGCACCGTGACCTCTGCGCTCCACGGCCTCGTGCGGGATGATCCGCGTACCCGTCAGGAGTTCCTGAGCCTCGTACGTGGAGGTGCACGATGAGCCAGCCCGTCTTCGTCATCGTCGGTGCCAGCCTCGCCGGCGCAAAAGCCGCCGAGGAGCTGCGGGCGGCTGGCTTCGACGGTCGCGTCGTGCTGATCGGAGACGAACCGCACCGCCCCTACGAACGCCCCTCGCTCAGCAAGGACTACCTGCGCGGCGAGGCCGAGCAGCCGACGTGGGTACACGACGACAACTACTACGCCGAGCAGGACATCGAGCTGCGCACGGGCGAGCGCGTGGCGGCGATCGACAGCCGTGACTCCACGCTGACGCTCGAGGGTGGCGACACGCTGCACTTCGACTCCCTGCTGCTGGCCACCGGTGCGCGGCCGCGGCGCCTCGACGTCCCCGGCGCCGACCTCGACGGGGTGCTCACGCTGCGCACGGTGGACGACTCGGACATGTTGCGAGCGCGCCTGCGCGAGTCCGCCGCGGTGGCCGTCGTGGGCGCCGGCTGGATCGGCTGCGAGGTTGCGGCCTCGGCGCGGCAGATGGGTTGCCAGGTGACGATCATCGAGCCGCAATCCGTGCCGCTGGAACGCGTGCTGGGACTCGAGGTCGGCGAGTACTACGGGCGCGTCCACACCGAGCACGGGGTTCGCTTGCTTGCCCGGGACACCGTCGCGTCCATCGAGGCCGGCGCGCGGCACACCGTACGCACGACGAACGGCGAGGCGGTCGAGTGCGACCTGGTCGTCGTCGGCGTCGGGGTGCAGCCACGCGACGAGCTCGCCGTCGCCGCCGGCCTGGAGGTGTCGAACGGGATCCTCGTCGATGCGAGCCTGCGAACGAGCGTCCCCACGATCTTCGCCGCCGGCGA